>JBBRIV010000081.1:0-11313 GCA_038220425.1 Candidatus Limnocylindrales bacterium | reverse complement strand
CCGGCGTCGGCCGGACGGTCAACGATGTGCTCGGCCGCGCAGACCTGCGGATCGGGGCGTTCGAAGAGCGGGGCCTGTCCGAGGCAAGCCTGGACGCGATCCGGGCGACCCCGGGCATCGCGGTCGCCGCGCCCGTGCTCGAACAGCGAACCTATCTCCAGCGGGACCCGCTGAGCACCAGCGGCGCGACCGCCGGAGCCTACGTCGCGCCCGTCGCGGTCATCGTCGTCGATCCCGCGACCGACGACGGCAGCAGCACGGGTATTCACGACCTCGGCCTGGCCTCAGGCATCGCCCTCCAGGCCGGCGACAGCCGCAGCGTCCTGGTCCCGGCGAACCTGGCCCGCGACCTTGGGCTGGGCTTGGGCGACACCATCAGCCTGCTCGGATCGAACGGCCCCGTTTCGTTCAAGGTGGTTGGCCTGCTGGCCGGTGGCGGGCCCGATCCGGCGAGCGCAGGGCGGACCGTGGTGGTCCCGCTGTCGGCCAGCGCCGCCTTGTTCGGTCCGCGCGGGGCGAGCTGGATCGACGTGCGGCTGAGCTCCGGGGCGAGCGTCGACCGGGTGATCGCCCAGCTCGACCAGCGTCTGACGGTCGAGCCGTACGTCCTGTCCGATCGGGCCGACCTGGCCAGCGCGCTGCGGGCCTCCACCTCCGGCTTTGTGGCGATGACGGCGCTGATCGCTGCCGTCTCGCTGTTCGGCGCGGCGTTCCTGATCTTCAACACCCTGTCGATGACCCTGTCCGAGCGGGTGCGCGAGATCGGCCTGCTCCGGGCGGCCGGCACCACCCGTCGCCAGGTCCATCGAATCGTGGTCAGCCAGGCCCTGATCCTGGGCGTGGCCGGCTCCAGCCTGGGCCTTGTCCTGGGCGTCGGGCTGTCGTATGCGATTGCCGGCACGGTCCGCTCGCTGGGCGACGGCGTGCCGATCGACGGACCCATCATTCCGCTCGACGGCGTCGTCCTGGCGGCAATCGTCGGCCTGCTGGTCACCCTGGCAGCCGGCCTCGAGCCGGCCATCCAGGCCGGCCGGATTTCGCCGGTCGAGGCTCTCCGGCCGGTCGCCACCCGCCACGGGAGCGTGATCTGCCAGCTGCGCTGGGTGGCCGCGGTGGTCGTGGCCGTGGGCGTCGCCGGCCTGGCCCTGTGGCCCGTCGGACTGGGTCAGGCCGGGACCGGCGCCGGCTCGGGTGCCAGTGCTGGATCGGCAGTCGGCCGGCCCCTGCTGGTCTACGCCGTCCTCCTCGTGGTGACCCTGCTGACGCCGATCCTGCTCGGCCCGCTGGGCCGGCTGGCCGGCCTGCCATTTGCCCTGGTCCTGCCGCTCGAGACGCGCCTGTCGCGCGGTTCCCTGGCCCGCGATCGGAAGCGGACGGCCCTGACGGTCGGCTCGCTCACGATCGGGCTGGCCATGATCGTCGCCCTGGGCGGCCTGGCCAGCGCGGCCCGCAGCTCGACCGACGCCTGGCTGACCGATGTCGTGCCCGGTGACCTGATCGTGACCTCGATCCGGCCGGTGGCCGCCACTGAAGGCGTCGTCCCGCAACTCGCTGGAGTCAGCGGCGTGGCCACGGTCAGCCCGATGGCCCGGTTCGCGGTCGCCTTCCGCGGTGTTCGGCTGGACGCCGCGGCCGTCAACGGTAGCGACCTGGCCAGTGACGGCCGGCTGACCTTCGTGGCGGGCGACCGGCGGGCCGCCCTGGCGGCACTCGATGCCGGCGGCTCGATCGTCGTGCCCGAGGCGGTTGCCACTACCTTCGGCTTGCAGGTTGGCGACACGCTGTCCCTGCCGGTTGGCAGCGGACAGGCGATCAACGAGCGCGTCGTGGGGATCGTTGCGCGCGGCCTGCCCGGTCAATCGGGTGAGGCGATCCTGGTTGGCTGGTCCGACGCGACCGGCCGGTTCGGCGTGCTTGGCGCCGATGCCTTCGCGGTCCGCTTCGCCCCTGGCCGGGCGATCGATGCCGGCCCGGCGCTGGCCAGCGTGGCCCGGGGCCTCGCCCTCGAGCCGACGCCCCTGGCGGGGATCGAGGGCGCCATCGGCGATGCCTTCGGACGGGTCTTTGGCCTGTTCGACGCGCTGGCGATCCTGGCCGTGTTGATCGCCGGCCTGGGCATCGTCAACACCCTGACCATGAACGTGTACGAACGTGTCCGCGAGATCGGCGTCCTGCGGGCGGCCGGGCTGACCCGCCGCCAGGTGTGGCGGACGGTGGTGGTCGAGGCGGGCATCCTGGGTGTCGTGGGGGCGTTCCTGGGTTGCCTGGCCGGGGTCCTGCTGAGTGTCGCCCTGGGGTCGGTGGCCGGACTCGGTGGGACACGCGGCGAGTTGACGCTCCCGTGGTCGTCGATCGTCCTGGCTGCCAGCTTCGGAATTGCGATCGCCATGCTGGCCGCCTTCCAACCGGCCCGGATCGCCAGCCGGATCTCGATCATCCGGGCGGTCCAGTTCGAATAGCCCGGGAATCGGGTGATTAGGTCACGGTCCCGGGAGGTGGCTGCCTGCTAGACTCGATCCATAGGTCGCCGCCGACCCGGTGACGCCCGTGGAGACCTGAACGTGATCGTGACCCCGCGCCTCAACCGACTGCCCGCCGCCGAGCGGGGGATCACCATCGGTGATTTCCTCGTGCCGGTCAGCCTGGGCGAGCGCATCAGCACCCGCGCCCGGCACATCGCCCTGATGGTCGCCGGTGCCCTGTTCATTGCCTTGACCGCCCAGATCGTGATCCTCACGACGCCCGTCCCGATCACCGGCCAGACCCTGGGCGTGCTCCTCGTGGGCGGTGCCCTGGGTTCCAAGCGGGGCGGTTTCTCGACCCTGCTGTACGTGGTGATGGGCTTCTTCCTGCCGGTGTATGCCGGACACGCCCAGGGCATCGAGCGGATCATCGGATCAAGCGGCGGCCATCTCATGCTTGGCGCGACCGGCGGATACCTGGTCGGGTTCGTTGTCGCGGCCGCGGTCGTGGGGCGGCTGGCCGAGCTTGGCTGGGACCGTAATTTCGTGGGTGCCGTGGCGGCCTTCGTGGTCGGCAACCTGGTCATCTACGCCTTCGGGGTGCCCTGGTTGATGCTGGCCCTGGGCATGAGCGTCAACGCCGCAGTGGCGGCCGGCCTGACCCCATTCCTGTTCCTGGACGGGCTGAAGATCCTGGCCGCTGCAGCGCTCTTCCCGGCGGCGTGGTGGATCGTCGGCCGGCGGCCGGCCGAGCGCTAGTCGCGGACCGCGGCACTCAGGCTGCGGTAGGAGGCACCAAGCAAGCGGGCCACCTCGGGCCAGTACGCCTCGCCCGCGCCCGTCGGACCGGCCGGATCAGCCGTGGCACCCCGGTCGCGTACCTCGGCCGCCAACCCGCGCAGGCGCCCGGCCTCGCTGACCGTCTCGAGGGGCACGTCGTACAGGGCGGCATACAGGCGGGCGATCGATTCGCCGGCGGCTGTGCCGGCGGCCAGCCCGATCTCACGGCGGACCACCCACCAGCGCAGCTCCTCGTGGGCCACCGTGTCCAGGTCCACCGACGCCGGCAGGCCCATGGCCCGGTAGCCGCGCGCCACGTCAGGAGCAAATCGGTCGTAGTCGGCGCTGGCCCGGGCGAAGCCCACGGCGGCCTTCGTGAGCAGTCCGGCGGCGTAGACCGCCCGGGGCCACGACAGGCCGGCCTGTTCGCGCAGGGCCAGGACCAGCAATCCGAACAGGCGGGCCGGCTGACGGCGGTAGTAGGCCTTCCACATCCGAAGCTCGAGCAGGGCCAACCGATCGGGCTGGAAGTGGGTGCCCCAGCGAGCCTGCCCAGGCCTGCCTTGATCCTTGGTCGCGTCCACCCTGGCCCTCCTCCATCCCGCGCTACGATGCTCAGCGATGTCAGACCGATTCTCCACCATCCCTGGCCCTGACGTCGCCGATACGCAGGGTGTGCCGGATCGGATGAACGACGCCGGCCTGTACGGCCCCGGCAGCGCCGCATGGCGCCTGAACCGCGAGGCAACCTTGCTCCTTGGCGCCGGTCCGCGGGCTTTGCTCATGCAGCTGGCCCATCCACTCGTGGCCGAGGGCGTTGCCCAGCACAGCAACTTCCGGGTTGACCCGTGGCGACGGCTGCGGGCAACGCTTCGAAGCTACCTCACGATCGTCTATGGCGACACCGGCCAGGCCCGGGCGGAGATCGGCCGGCTCAACCGGTTCCATCGTGAGATCCAAGGTCCGGTCCAGGACGCGACGGCCCGCACAGCGTTTGGCTCGGCGTACAGCGCCCGTGATCCAGACCTGTCGCTGTGGGTTCACGCCACCCTGATCGACGCAACCCTGGTTGCCCACGAGCGCTGGATCGGGCACCTGCCAGCCGGCCAGCGCGCCGCCTTCTACGCCGAAACCCGTCCGATCGGTCGTGCCCTGGGCGTGCCCGAGGCGATCCTGCCGGCGGACATCGACGCCTTCGACGCCTATCTAGCCCGGATGATCGGACCCACGGGCCCCATCCAGGTGGGGCCGATTGCGCGCGACATGGCCGGGGCGATCCTGCGCCCGCCGCTCGGTCCCCTCCACCCGCTGCTGGCCGGGGTTCCCGCCCGGCTGTACGCGTGGACGATGTGGCCGTCGGTGGACCTGCTGCCCGAGTCGATCCGGGCCGGCTACGGCCTGGCCTGGGGCCGCCGGCAGCGGCTGGTCTCGGCCTGGCTGACGGCCGGCTATCGCGGCTGGCGGCCGATCCTGCCGGTCGGGTTCCGGACGATGCCCTGGGCGCTCGCCGCCGACGCGCGGCTGGCCCGCCAGGGAGCCGGATGAACGCCGAGGCGGGTGCCGTCGCGCCGCTGATCCTGGCGATCGACCTGGGCACGACCGACGTCAAGACCGGCCTGGTCAGCCTCGATGGCCGGCTTTTCGGCCTGGCCCGGGCGGGCTATCCGACCACGCGCACCCACCACGGCGTGGCCGAGCAGGATCCCGATGCCTGGTGGGCCGCCGTCGTCGATACCACCCGCCGGCTCCTGGCTGGGAGTGGCCCAACCCCGGCGCCGGCTGGCGGTGCAGTCGTGGCGATCTGCTGCGTTGGCCAGGGCCCCACCCTGGCCCCGACCGATGCTGATGGTCGACCGACCGGACCGGCGATCACCTGGCTCGATACCCGAGCCGGACCGGAAGTCACCGAGCTGGCGGCGCTGACCGGCCGGTTTTCGTGGGAGCTGGGCGTCCTGCCGGCCGCCCTGCACCTGGAGCGGACGGACCCGGCCGCGCTCGGCGGCGCCCGCTGGTACCTCAACGCCTGGGAGGCGATCGCCTGTCGGATGACCGGCGTGGCGGCCGAATCGCGCCTGACCGGCCAGCTCCGGGCCGATCCAGCCGATGTCGCCGAATCGGGGCTCCGCCTGGATCGCCTGCCGCCGGTGGTGGCGGCCGGCCAGCGCCTGGGCGGCTTGCTGGCGGGTCCGGCGGCCGAGCTGGGCCTCGCTCCGGGCACGGCCGTGATCGCGGGCATGGTCGATGCCTATGCCAGCTTCTTTGGAGCCGGCCTGCTCGAGGCGGGCGATGCCGTGGACACCGGTGGGACGTCGGGTGGCGTGGCGGTGTATGCCGATCGACCGCTGCCGGTCCCGGGCTCGTTCTGCGCCCCCGCACCGATGGCCGGCCTGTGGGTCCTTGGCGGAGCGATGAATGCGACGGGCAAGGCCCTCGACTGGCTGGCCGCTGCCGTCCTGGCCGGCGCCGCACCGCTCGATGCGCTCCTGGCCGAGGCTGCCCAGGTCCCGGCCGGCGCCGACGGTCTTGTCTTCCTGCCCTACCTGTCGGGGGAGCGCTCGCCGATCTGGGATCCCGAAGCACGCGGAGCATTCGTCGGCCTGACCGTCAGCCACACCCGCGGCCACCTTGTCCGGGCGGTCGTCGAGGCGGCCGCCCTGGCCCTGCGCCACGTGATCGGTCCGATCGCCGCCGCCGGCGCACCGATCCGGGAGCTGCGGGTGAGCGGGGGCACCGCCCAGAGCCCGGTTTGGAACCAGCTCAAGGCCGATGTCACGGGCCTGGTGATCGCCGTGCCCCGGGTTCCCGAGACCGCCCTGCTCGGGGCGGCGATCACCGGGGCCAGAGGGGTCGGCGCCTACCCCGACCTGGCTGGTGCGACCCGGGCGATGGTCACGATCGATCAACGCCTCCAGCCCGACCCGGCCCGCCGGGCAACTTATGACCGCGTCTTCGGCACGTACGCGGATCTCTATCCCGCTCTCGCCGGGGCGTTCCATCGGTTGGCCGCGATCGAAGCGGCCAAACTGGGCGGTGACGCCGGCCCGTGGTAGATTTTCCGTGGTCTTCGGGGCAGGGTGCGATTCCCGACCGGTGGTAGTCCCGCATCACTGATGCGGGGAGCCCACGAGCGGCCCGTCATTTGACGGGTGCCAGCAGATCCGACGATCGCTGTTCACACGGCGAGCGCAACGGAGCCGACGGATACAGTCCGGATGGAAGAAGACCGTGGCGCGGCGCGTCCTCGTGGACGTGCAGGCGACGGTTGTGATGTGCCCTGGAGCCTCAACGAGGTGACCTGGCGCAATGTCTCAGCCATCTGTGGATCCCACCCGACACCTGTCCCGATCGACGCGCTCCAGGTGCGCCCTCGGCGCTGCGCTGGTCGTGCTCCTCGTGGCCGCCTGTGCTCCGGCCGCGACGGCGACGCCCGCCGGCAGCAGCGGGTCGACGCACTCGGCCGGCCCCGGGCCGTCCGCCCCTTCGGGCCCGACCGGCACGCTGACCGTCGGTCTGTCGTCCGACGCCGAGTCGATGGACCCCTACCGGGTCTACCAGAATGCCGGGTTCTCGGTCATGTACGCGATCTTCGACACCCTGGTCACGACTGCGCCGGATGGCAAGCTGGGGCCCGGCCTGGCTGATTCGTGGACCTCGCCCGACGCCAAGAGCCTTCAGCTCAAGCTCCATCCAGGCGTGAAGTTCCATGACGGCGAGCCCTTCGATGCTGTCGCCGTGCGCTTCTCGCTGGACCGGATCGCCGACATCGACCCGGCCACCAACAAGCCCTATCCGGTCGGCGACAGTCATCGGCTGAACTCCGCGTTCGCCTCGAACTTCGGCTCGCTCGATCACGTCGAGGTGGTTGACCCACTGACCGTGATGCTCCACCTGAACCGGCCCGACTCGGGCCTTCTGGCCAACCTGGGCACGCTCCAGATGGTGCCGCCGGCGTACTTCGCCCAGGTGGGCAATGCCGGCTTCGCCCTCAAGCCGGTCGGCACCGGGCCGTTCACCTTCGTCGAATGGGTCAGGGACGACCACGTCACGCTGGCCGCCAACCAGGACTACTGGAACAGTCCGCGCGGCAAGGCCCTCGTGGCCAAGGTCATCTTCCGCCCGATTCCCGACGTGGCCACCCGGATCAGCGAGCTGACCACGGGTGGGATCCAGATCATGCAGGACCTCCCGCCAGACCAGGCCGGCCAGGTCAAGGCAGCCGGGGCCAAGGCCGTCTACCTGTCCGACGCGCACTCCCTGGCGATCTGGCTGACCGCCGACAAGGGCGGCAACGTGGCCAAGAACCCGGGCGACCAGGCGACGGCCATCGCGGCCCTGGCCAACCCCGCCGTCCGCAGCGCGCTCAACATGGCGATCGATCGGACGACCCTGGTCTCGACGATCCTGGACGGCTACGGCGAGCCCATGAACTCGCTCTGGGTGACCGGCGACAAGGGCTACGACCTGGCCCTGCCGTCGATCGCCTTCGACCCAACAGGAGCCAAGGCGATCCTCGCCCAGCAGGGCTATCCCAACGGCTTCGCGGTCAACATGGACATCTGCACCTGCGACAACTCGGCGATCTTCGAGGCGGTGGTGGGGATGCTCGCAACCATTGGTGTCCAGGTGACCCTCAAGCCGGCCGAGCTGACCCAGTTCAACGACGCCTGGGGCAAGGGCGACACGAACCCCCTGCGCGGTGCCCGGCTGGGCTTTCCGGTCGACCCCAACACCGAGCTCTACCTGTGGCTGTACTCGGGCGGCTACCTCAGCCGCTACAAGAACGCCCAGGTGGACGCCCTGATCAACCAGCAGGCGGGCCTGCCCGCGGACGACTACGGCCCGACCCGGCTGGCCGTCCTGCGCCAGCTCGCGGTCCTTGCCCAGCAGGATCCGCCGGCCATCTTCCTGGTCGGCGACGGCAGCCTGTATGGCACGGTTGGCACGGGCCTGACCTGGGCCCCCAACGTCCAGGGCTACATCCCGGTGACCGGCGTCAGCTATGCGCCCTGAGGTTGCGGAGCGTTAACGCACCGCAACCTGCGCGACAATCGCGCAACCTGATGGCAACCTCCCCTGGAACGATGTAGGATCCCCCGGACTGCGAAAGCCGACTCCCCGGAGACCGCCAGTGGCGGCGTTCGAGGCACGCGCGGCCGGTCGACCAGCGCCGATCAGGTGATCGGTCTGGGTCGATTCGGGTCGCCGCCGAACACGGGAGAGCAGTGTGATTTCCACTCGATCAGCCAGCCGGACCGCGCCGCTCATGGGCAGCGTCCTGCGCTCGAACCTGTCCACGGCCGAGCTGTACGAGGACGCGATCCGGGCCGGTGAGGGCGTCGTCGCCGCCGACGGGCCGCTGGTCGTCCGGACCGGCCGCCACACCGGGCGCTCGCCCGAGGACAAGTTCATCGTGCGCGAGCCCTCCAGCGAGGCCAAGATCTGGTGGGGGGCGGTCAACCGCCCGATCAGCGAGGACAACTACGACCGGCTGCGGGCCCGGCTCATGACCTATGTCGGCGAGCGTCCGATGTACTCGCAGGACCTGGCGATCGGTGCCGCGCCGGCCCATCGGCGCTCGCTTCGGGTCTATACCGAGACGGCCTGGGCCAGCATCTTTGCCCGGAACCTGTTCCGGCGACCGGCGACCGGCTCGGGGGCCGCCTTCGTTCCCAACTTCACGATCATCAACGTGCCCTCGTTCAAGGCCGACCCGGAGACCGAGGGCACCCGTTCCGAGACCGCGATCCTGCTCCACCTGCGCCGGATGGAGGTGATTATCGTGGGCACCGAGTACGCCGGCGAGATCAAGAAGAGCGCCTTCACGGTGATGAACTACCTGCTCCCCGACGAGGGCATCCTGCCCATGCACTCGGCGGTCAACGTCGGTCCGGCGGGCGACCCGGCGATCTTCTTCGGCCTGTCGGGTACCGGCAAGACCACCCTTTCGGCCGATCCCGAGCGGCGCCTGATCGGCGACGACGAGCACGGCTGGGGCGACCCGGGTGTGTTCAACTTCGAAGGCGGCTGCTACGCCAAGACGATCAACCTGTCGCCGATGTACGAGCCCGACATCTTCGCCACGACCCGGCGCTTCGGGACGATCCTCGAGAACGTCGACCTGGACCCGGCCACCCGTGAGCTCGATCTCGACTCGGCCCGCTTCACCGAAAACACCCGGGCGGCCTACCCCCTCGAGTTCATCGGCAACTCCGACCCGACCGGGATCACCGGCCAGCCCAGGAACGTGATCCTGCTGACCGCCGACGCGTTCGGCGTGCTGCCGCCGATCGCCCGCCTGACCCACGACCAGGCTGCCTATCACTTCATCAGCGGCTACACCGCCAAGCTGGCCGGCACCGAGGTGGGGGTCAGGGAGCCCAAGGCCACGTTCTCGACCTGTTTCGGGGCGCCGTTCATGCCCCGTCTGCCGGGCGAGTACGCCGCCCTGCTGGTCGAGCGCCTGGCCAAATGGGATGTACCGGTCTGGCTGGTCAATACCGGCTGGACGGGCGGTCCCTTCGGAACGGGCTCAAGGATGAACATCAACCACACTCGGGCGATGGTCCGGGCAGCCCTCAACGGTCAGTTGGACGACGTCCCCACGATCGTCGATTCACGTTTTGGCTTGGGCGTCCCGATTGCCTGTCCGGATGTTCCGTCCGAGTTCCTCCAGCCGCGCAACACCTGGCAGGACCGGGCCGCGTACGATCATGCCGCGGCGAAGCTGGCCCGGATGTTCGCGACGAACTTCGAGGCGTACGCCGAGGGCGTGCCGGCCAGCGTCCGGGCCGCCGGGCCACGGGTCAACGACTGAGCGGAAGGAGCGAACAGCGGATGGGCCGCCACAAGGTGACCGTCGTGGGTGCCGGCAATGTCGGGGCCACGACCGCCCAGCGAATCGTGGAGGCCGGCCTGGCCGACGTCGTCCTGATCGATATTGTCGAAGGCCTGCCCCAGGGCAAGGCGCTCGACCTGGCCGAGGCGGCGCCCGTCGTGGGCCACGATGCCCGGATCACGGGCACCAACGACTATGCTGATACCGCCGGTTCGGACATCGTCGTGGTGACCTCCGGGATCGCCCGCAAGCCGGGCATGAGCCGGGACGACCTGATGGCGATCAATGCCGGGATCGTCCGGTCCGTGGTCCAGCAGGCTGCCGACCAGTCGCCCAACGCGATCCTGATCATCGTCACCAATCCGCTCGACGCCATGTGCCACGTGGCCCTGGAGGCGTCGGGCTTCCCGCGCGAACGGATCCTGGGCATGGCCGGCGTGCTCGACTCGGCCCGCTTCCGCTCGTTCATTGCCGAGGAGCTGGGCGTCTCGGTCGAAGACACGCACGCCTTCGTGCTGGGCGGTCACGGCGACACGATGGTTCCGCTGCCGCGCTACTCGACGGTGGCCGGGGTCCCGATCACCGAGCTGCTCAGCCCCGAGCGGGTCGCCGCCCTGTGCGATCGGACGGCCAACGGCGGTGCGGAAGTTGTGGCGCTGCTCAAGACCGGCTCGGCCTATTACGCCCCCGCGGCGTCCACGTTCGAGATGGTCGATGCGATCCTGCGCGACCGTCATCGGGTCCTGCCCTGCGCGGTCCTGCTCAAGGGCGAGTTCCACACGACGGGCCTGTTCGTGGGCGTGCCCGCGATCCTTGGCTCGGGCGGCCTGGAGCGGGTCCTGGAGATCGAGCTGCTGCCGGCCGAACAGGCCGCCTTCGACCATTCCGCCGGCGCCGTTCGCGAGCTCGTCGACAAGCTGGCCACGCTCTGAGGCCTGGCCAAGCTGTGCGGCCTGGCCCCGCCCTGAGGCGCGCTGCGGCCCGGCTCGCCACCGGCCCTTTGGTACGCTGACCGGACTGTGCCGTCCGCCGTCATCCAGCTCAACTTTGACCCCTACCTGCGCCTGGACGGGCAGGCTGTTCGCTGGGAGACGCTGGGCGTAGCCGGGGCGATCCTGCTGGCCGTGGTGGTGGCCGGGTTGCTCGCGGGCAGGCAGCCAGGCTCGTTCGGCGATGGGCATTCGCTCCGCCGCGATGACCTCCTGTTCATCGTCCTGGGGATCGTGCCCGGGGCGG
>JBBRIV010000080.1:0-11332 GCA_038220425.1 Candidatus Limnocylindrales bacterium | reverse complement strand
GGCCAGCCCATAGGCTGCCGCCTGGCCCAGCGCCGGAGCTCCCCGGACGACCATCTCCTTGATCGCAATGGCCACCTGGCCGCCGTCGACGCACGGGTATTCGACCAGTTCGCCGGGCAACTTGCGCTGGTCGATGAACAGGATCCGATCGTCTTCCATCCGGAAGGCGGTTCGGAAGCCGCGCGATTCGCCCGGCGCCGGGTTGATCGCTGCGGCCGAGCTCAGCCCGGGCAACGCCGCGAACATCGGGTTGGGCGGTCGATCGGCCTGGTTCAGGCCCAGGGCGGCCTCGGGATTGAGCAGGACACCGGCGGCATCAGCGGCCGCCCGCTGGAGCGCCCCGGCGGCACCGGCGGCCGTGGCGGCCGAATGGATCACCTCGGCGGCGAATTGGCGGAAGAAGCGCCGCCGGCCCAGGTCAACTTCGGGTCCCGGCACAGCCAGCGCGGCAACCCCGGGCCCGGCCACGGCGGGCTCGGCTGGAATTGCGGGCTCGGCAGGACTCGCCGGGGGGTCGGCCCGAACGGGCGATTCGTCGTTGGTCGGGTCGCTCACCGTGTCAGGCTCAGTAGCGGACGACGCTCTCGACCCGGAGGCCCTGCAGCCGGTCGCGTCCCTTGAGGAATTCGAGCTCGACGAGGAAGCCCAGGCCGACGACCTCGCCCTGCAGCCGCTCGACCAGGTCGATCGTGCCCCGAACGGTCCCGCCGGTGGCGAGCAGGTCGTCAACCACCAGGACCCGCTGGCCCGGCTGGATCGCATCGCGATGGATCTCGAGGGTATTGGACCCGTACTCGAGGGCGTATTCAACCGTGATCGTCTCGGCCGGCAGCTTGCCCAGCTTGCGCACCGGCACGAGGCCGGCGTTGAGCACGTAGGCCATCGAGGCGCTGAAGATGAAGCCGCGCGATTCCATGCCGACGACCAGGTCGACCTTGTCATTACGCCACGGCTCGAGCATCAGGTCGATCGATTCCTTGTAGGCGACCGGATCCTTCAGCAGCGTGGTGATGTCGTAGAACAGGATGCCGGGCTTGGGGAAGTCAGGAATCTCGCGGATTTTGGCGCGGAGTTCCTCGGCAGACATGTTGGCTGGGGCCTCCGGTGGGGGTGGCTGAGTCATCGCGCTGGTGCGCCCAACGGCCGTTGCAGTCTAGCGCGCCTCCGACAGGCGAGCCACGACGGCCTGGGTCAGCCCCCAGCCCAACCGCGGATCGCGGGGCAGGCGAATTCGGACCTGGTTGCTGGCGAACGTGACGTCGCCCGGACGGACACCGGGCAGACCCAGGCCGGCCGCGCGCGAGGTCGTGCCGACCGCTCCCAGCAGGCGCATCGCCGTCGCCCGGCTGAGCGCTCCGAACCGGACCACGAGCTGGCCATCCTCGCGGGAGATCGAGGCGATCCCGGCCGCCTCGGCCGCGAGGCGCAGCTCGGCCACCTCCACCAGGCGCACGACCGGCGGCGGGAGCGGCCCGAAGCGATCGGCCGCCTCGCGCCGGAAGGCCGCCACATCGTCGGCACTGCGGGCCCGGGCCAGGCGCCGATAGAGCTCCAGCTTCTGGGCCTCGTCGGGAACGTACTCGTCGGGCAGGTGGGCATCGATGGGCAGGTCGAGGACCGCCTGGGTGGGCGCCACGTTCGGCTCGCGCAGCTCGCGCCGAGCCTTGACCTCCTCCACGGCATCGGCCAGCAAGCGGCTGTACAGGTCGAAGCCAACGGCGGCCATTTGGCCCGACTGCTCGCCGCCCAGGATGTTGCCGGCCCCCCGGATCTCGAGGTCGGACAGGGCGATCTGGAAGCCTGCGCCCAGCTCGGACGCATTGAAGATGGCCTGCAGCCGCTTGCGGGCCTCATCGGACAGGCGCTCGCGGCGGCGATAGAGCAGGTAGGCGAAGGCGCGCCGGCTGGACCGGCCGACCCTGCCCCGGAGCTGGTACAGCTGGGCCAGGCCGAGCGTGTCGGCCCGGTCGATGATGATCGTGTTGGCGTTCGGGATATCCAGGCCGGACTCGATAATCGTGGTGCACACCAGGACGTCGGCCGCCCCACCGGCGAAGGTGATCATCACCTGCTCCAGGCTGCCTTCGGGCATCTGGCCGTGGCCCACGATGATCCGGGCGTCGGGCAGCATCCCGCGCAGCTGCTGGGCCTGGGCCTCGATCGTCTCCACCCGGTTGTGCACGTAGAAGACCTGGCCACCGCGATCCAGCTCACGTTCGATGGCGTCCCGGACCAGCCCTGCGGTCGCCTCGGCGACCCGGGTCTGGATCGGCAGGCGATCCTCGGGCGGGGTCTCGATCACGCTCAGGTCGCGGACCCCGGCCAGGGCCAGGTTGAGCGTCCGGGGAATCGGCGTGGCCGACAGGGTCAGGACGTCCACCTCGCGCCGGAGTCGCTTCAGGCGCTCCTTGGCAGCGACCCCGAAGCGCTGCTCCTCGTCGACCACGACCAGGCCCAGGTTGCGGAACTGGACGTCGCGCGAGAGCAGTCGGTGGGTGCCGATCACCAGGTCCACCGCGCCGCTGGCCAGGCCGCCGATCGTGGCCTCCTGCTCGCGGGCGGGGACGAACCGGCTGAGCAGCCGGACGGTCAGGGGGAACGCGGCAAAGCGCTGCGAAAAGGTCGTGTCGTGCTGGGCGGCGAGGACCGTCGTGGGCACGAGGACCGCCACCTGGCGTCCGTCCTGGATCGCCTTGAAGGCCGCCCGGATCGCGACCTCGGTCTTGCCGTAGCCGACATCACCCACCACCAGGCGGTCCATCGGCCGGCGCGATTCCATGTCGGCCTTGGTCTCGGCGATGGCTCGGAGCTGGTCGACCGTCTCCTCGTACGGGAAGCTCGCCTCCATCTCGCCCTGCCAGGGCGTGTCGGCGGCGAAGGCGTGGCCCTCGGCCCCGGCGCGCGTCGCGTACAGGTCCAGGAGCTCTTCGGCCAGGTCGTCGACGGCCTTCTTGACCCGCTGCTTGGTCCGCAGCCAGTCGGTGCCGCCAAGCTTGCTCAGGCTGGGGTGCTCACCACCGGAGTACCGGCTGACCCGCGCGATCTGCTCCACCGGCACGTAGATCCGGTCGCCGCCGGCGAAGCTCAGCTCCAGGTAGTCGCGCTCCTCGCCGGTCGCGCCGCGCCGGAGCATCTGCTCGTAGCGGGCCACGCCGTGATCGATGTGGACCACAAGGTCGCCGGTCTTGAGTCGCTCCAGGATGTCCCGGGGCACCACCCGCCTGAGGGCCTTTGGACGGCGCACCCGGACCGAGCCAAAGAGCTCGCGGTCGGTGATCACGATCAGGCCATCGGGACCGCCCGTGAACCCTCCGTTGAGGCTGCGCTCGATCAGGGCAATCGCGCCGGGCGGCGGGGCGGCCGTCAGGCGGCTCGAGACGCCTACCGGCCGGCCGGCCTCCGAGAGCAGCTCAGCCAGGCGCGCTGCCTGGTCCGAGGCCAGGACGATCCGGGCCCCCTCGGCGCTCCACTCGGCGAGTGACTCGGCCAGTCGACCGGTCCGAGCGGCGGGCACGACGGGTTCCCGCCAGCCGAACAGGTCACCCGACGACAGGCCCCGGGCGGCCATCGAGGTGCCGGCGGCCTCGCTCGCATCCGACTCCCAGGTGAGCTCCAGCGTTCGCGACCGGACGAGCCGGCTCTTCCAGTCGCGCGGCCCGAGGTAGGTGACCGGCCAGTCCTTGCTCAGCTCGCCGGCCGCGATCAGCTCCGTCCGGCGCTCGTCGGCCTGGCGCCACAGGAACTGGGCGGCTTCAGCCAGGTCGCCGGGCTCGTCGAGCACGATCAGCGTCTCGGCCGGGATATGGTCGAGGCCGGTCGATGGGCAGATGATGCCGGCCCAGATCTCGGCCGCATCGCCGGCGTGCAGAGCGCGCCGTCCAGCGGTGTTGGCCGCCTCGGCCGCGCCCTCGGCGCGATCGCCCTCGAACCGGGCGAGGTCCGCCTGGAGGCGTTCCGGCAGCCTGGTCGCCGCTTTGCCCAGGCCAGTCCGGATCGCGTCAACGCCGCCGGTCGGGATGAGGAACTCCGTTGCCGGCAGGAGCTGGATCGACTCGATCCGCTCGGTCGTGCGCTGGTCGGTCGGGTCAAAGCTGCGCAGCGAATCGATCTCGTCACCGAACAGCTCGATCCGGACGGGCAGGGCCGAGCCGGGCGGGAAGACATCGATGATTCCGCCGCGCCGGGCGAACTCGCCCCGGCCGGCAACTTCGATGACGGGCTGATAACCCAGGCCCAGCAGCTCGAGCAGGAAGCGGTCGAGCACAAGGCGGTTGCCGGGCGCCAGACGGCGTGGCTCGGGCGGCAGGTCGGCCGGACTGAGGGTGTGCTGGAGGAGCGCCTGGACGCTGGCGACCATCACCCGGGCGTGGCCGGTCCGCCAGGCGGCCAGGGCCGCCACCCGAGCCGCGGTCTCATCCGGAACGAGCTCGCTGCGTTCATAGGCGAGGGCCGTCCGAGGTTCCAGGACAACGACCGCGCCCGGATCGCCCAGCCAGGCAGCCAGCTCGTCGGCCAGGCGGTCGCCGATCTCAGAGTCGCGGGCGATCCACAGAAGTCGCTCGCCGGTGGCCGCCAGGGCTGCCCCCAGGAAGCTCTTGGCCCCGTGCGGGATCGTGGTCAGCCCAGCGTGCCGGCCCGTCGGCGGCAGGCTGCTGGTCGGACTGCCGATCCGTTCCTGGAGCGAGCCGAACGAGCCGCTGGCGACCAGCAGCGGGGGCAGGACCGACAGGTCTGGTGCCTTCCGGGCGGGGCGAGCTGTGCCCGTGGCCGTGGCCGCCGTCCGGCCCGCGGCAGCTTTTGCTGCGGTTTGTGCTGCGGCTTGTGCTGCGGTCAGGCGAGCCGCCTCGGCGGCCTCGAGCCGGCGGGCGTCGTCGACCTCGGCATCGACCGCCGCGACATCGAAGTCGAGGGCGGTCGCGTCGAGCTTCGCCTTGCGCTCGGCATACTCAGTCGAGATCCGATCGACCAGGCGACGCTCCGCGCCGCGCTTGCCCCGGAACGGTGGACGCTCGTTCATCCCTGACTCATCCGTGGGTCATTCGGCGGCCTCGGGCGGGCGAGGCTTGCGCCAGCCCGTCTTCGTCCGGCGGACGCCGTCGACCCCCGGCGGTCCATCCACCTCGCCCGGTGCGGCCAGGCGCTGGGCGTCGGCCGGCCGGAGCAGGAAGCTGTTGAAGCGATTGGCGGCCTTCGAGGTGCCGTCCCGGGCCCAGGCTTCGACGCCGTCCGCGGCGGCCTCCAGCAGCTCGTCCATGCGGGCCTGCTCATCCGCGCTGAAGGCCGACAGGACGTGGTCCAGGGCGCCGTGGTCGGGGTCGCCGATGCCCACCCGGAGCCGGCTGAATCCCTCGTTCGAAAGTTCGTCGATGATGCTCCGCAGGCCATTATGGCCGCCGGCACTGCCCCCTTCCCGGAAGCGCAGCTTGCCGAAGGGCAGCGCAAAGTCGTCGGCGATGACGAGCAGGTCGACCAGGGGGGCGTGCTCGCGGGCCAGCACCTTCTTCACAGCCAGGCCCGAATCGTTCATGAACGTGAGGGGCTTGACCAGGATCAGGTCGAGGCCGCGGAAACGGCCCTGGACCACCGAGCTGGCGTCGCGGGTCCGGCCACGTCCAGCCCAGCCGGCCCGCTCGGCGACCTCGTCGAGCACCATCCAGCCGGCGTTATGGCGGGTCTTCGCGTACTGATTGCCCGGGTTCCCCAGGCCGACGACGATCTTCAAGGCCGCTCCGTGGCAGGCGCCGAACACGCTGAACGAGCCCAAAACCGTCTTCGGCGGGCCCTGTTGACGATGGTATCAGCGTCGCGCCCCGCAGTCCGCAGTGCCCGGCATCGGGGCAGTGGGCGCGCTCGTGGGTTCGTTCCGCCGCCTCCTCCGAAGCCGCGGTCCTCTGGAAATATTCGCCCCCGTGCTGTTAGACAAGAATTCGCGCTGCCATCGCCCAGGAATCGAGCGATGTCGCAGGTGCCCACGCACGGATCGGCCGACCGGAACTTCACGGAGAGGCCGACGCAGTCGCGATCCCTCTCGAAGACTACGGGGCCGAATATTTCGCAAGAAGTCGGTGCCGCGGCATTCAACGGTCAGCTGCCGGAACACGCAACGCCGGCCGCGCTGAACGGTGAAACTGGACCCGTGGACCAGCCAACACCCCAGCCCCTGATGCGCCCGGAGCTCCGTCTGCGCCGGCCGGTCGAGGCCGATCATCCCAGGCTGGTCGGTGTCGTCGACGACTGGTGGGGCGGTCGGCGCCTGCACGAGCTGCTCCCCCGGTTGTGGCTCCAGCATTTCACCGGAACGTCCTGGATTGCCGAAACCGGCGGCGACGAGCTGGCCGGTTTCCTGATCGGCTTCATCAGCCCGGACCGACCCGACGAGGCCTACATCCACATGATCGCGACGAGTCCGCAGTTCCGAAAGCGAGCGGTGGCCCGGAGCCTGTACGAGGCATTCTTCGCGGACGTCGCGGGCCGGGGCGTCGCCACGGTCAAGGCAATCACCTGGACCGGCAACCGGATGTCGATCGGTTTCCATACCGCGCTGGGCTTCCGGATGGACGATAGCCCAGGCAGCGCAACGATCCTGGGGGTGACCGCCTTCCGAACTACGACTACCCCGGCGAGGATCGGGTGGTATTCATCCGGAATGTCGCACCCTAAGCACGGAGGAGCTCACATGGCCACGTCAGTCCAGCTCGTCTTCGATACAGCCGATCCCGACCGCCAGGCCCGATTCTGGGCCGAGGCGCTTGGCTACCAGCTCCAGTCGCCGCCCGACGGCTTCGGCAGCTGGGAGGCATTCCTGCGCGCGCAGGGCGTGCCGGAAGAACGCTGGAACGAGGCATCGGCGATCGTCGATCCCGATGGGAAGGGCCCCCGGATCTTCTTCCAGCGGGTGCCCGAGGCCAAGACCGCCAAGAACCGGCTGCACATGGATATCAATGCCTCCGCCGGGCGCGGGATCCCCCTCGACGAGCGCAAAAGGCAGGTAAGCGCGGCGGTTGTCCGGCTGAAGGCGCTGGGGGCGACCGATGAGCGTGGGGCAATCGAGAAGGACGGCGAATATTGGGTCCGGATGAACGACCCCGAGGGCAACGAGTTCTGCGTCCACTAGACTCCGCCAATGCTCGCCCTCGTACCCCGGCTGGGGATCGCCCCGTCCACCGCTGAGGTCCTGAACGGCTTCATCGACGCTGCCCTACCCCAGGCCGGGGCATCGGTCCTGGACGCGGGTTGCGGCCGGCTGAGTGCCCTGGCCGCGTTCCGGCCCCGGATTCAGCGGCTCATGGGCGTCGATATCCACGAGCCCGATCCACCCCTGGCCTGGCTCGACGAGTTCCAGCAGGCCGACCTGTGCGCAGACGGCGACGCCTTCCCGCCGGCCAGCTTCGACCTTGTCCTGTCGTCGTTCACGGTGGAACACCTGGCTGATACGCGGGCCGCCCTGGTCAACGTGAAGCGCTGGCTGCGGCCGGGCGGCACGGTCCTGATCACCACGGTCAACCGGGACCACCCGTTCGTGAACGCCTACCTGTCGTTGCCCTCGGCCATCCGCACGCCGCTCCAGCGCACGGTCAAGGCCGGGGCGGCCGATGCGCATCCCCTCGTGGGCGCCTGCAATACGCCGCGCCTGCTTCGCCAGGCGCTGACCGATGCCGGGTTCGATGACATCGAAGTCAGGACGACCGGCCATCTTGCCCGTGCCTGGCAGCGGCGCCTGCCGACCTTCGCGCTGGGCCTGATTGGTGACCTGGCGGCCCAGCCGTTCGCGGCCAGGCGCTCGACGATCGTCGCCCGGGCCAGGGCCAGCTAGGTCAGCGCGAGGAGGCGCTGCTCCAGCGCTCGCATCGAGGCTTCCGCGGCCGGTTCGGCGTGATCCCAGCCACAGATGTGCAGGGCGCCATGGGTCACCAGGAGACGAAGCTCGTCCGCCGCTGACCAGCGCACATCGCCGGTCTGGCCGCCTCGACCGGCCTGGGCCTGGTCAACAGCCCGTTCCACCGACACGACGATTTCGCCCAGGTGCAGCCGCCGGCCGGGCGGCAGGGCGAAGTCGATGCCGGCCCGGTCGGGCAGCGGAGCACGGCCGGGCTGGGCCGGGAACGCGTCGGGAGCGAGCAACGGGAACGACAGCACATCGGTGGGCCCGGTCTTGCCCATGTGGGTCGAATTGAGGCCGGCCAGCTCCGCGTCACCGGTCAGGATCAGGCCGATCGAGGCGGGCCGGACTGCGCCGGCGGCTTCGAGGGAGCGGCCGATCGATCGCGCCAGGACGGCCTGGGCGACGAGCCTGGCCACGCCCGGCCGAGTGCTGAGGTCGATCCGCCACGGCCCAAGGTAGATCGAGCGGAACTCCGGGAGCGCCCTAGGCACCATCGTTGCTGGAGCTGCCGGCCGGGTTGCCGCCGCCGGTGGGGTTGCCGCCGCCGGCCGCGGCGCGCCGGGACTCGAGCTCGACGATCTTGGACTGGGGGTATGCGATTCGCTGGTGGTACATGCCCAGGAGCTGGGCAACGAAGGCGGCCCGGATTCGCTCAAGGTCACGCAGGGTCAGGTCGCATTCGTCGAACTGGCCGTCCTTGAGGCGTTCCTCGATGATCCGGTTGACCATCGCCCGGATGGCCGGTTCGTCGCGTGACGAGAGCGATCGAACCGAGGCCTCCACGCCGTCGGCCAGCATCAGCAGGGCGGCTTCACGGGTCTGGGGCTTGGGTCCGTTGTGGCGATACCCGCGCTGGTCGATCGCATTGGCGGCCTTCTCACCATCCGCGGTCTGGAGCCCCCCGTACGGCGCCGCTGCCTCCTCGCGAGCCTTGGCGTAGAAGAAGCTCAGCAGGGCGGTCCCGTGGTGCTGGGGGATGAACGCGATCAGGGGCTTGGGCAGGTGGGCTCGATAGGCGATCTCGATCCCGTCGCCAACGTGCTCCTTGAGGATCGTGGCCGATACGTCCGGATCGAGCTCGTCGTGGACGTTGTCGCCGCTGGCCTGGTTTTCGATGAACGCCTGCGAATTGGCCAGCTTGCCGACATCGTGGTAGTAGGCGGCAACGCGGGTGATCAGGGGATCCGCCCCGATCGCCTCGGCGGCTCGCTCAGCCAGGTTGCCGACCATGATCGAGTGGTGGTACGTGCCCGGTGTCTCGATCAGCAGGCGCCGAAGCAGAGGCTGGGATGGATTGGCCAGCTCGAGCAGCTGGAAGACCGTCAGGATCCCGAACAGGTTGCCGATCACGGCGAAGCTGCCCACGGCCGCCACGGCCGAGCCGCCGGCCGAAGCCGCCGATGCGCCATACAGCTGGAGCACCCCGGTGATGTCCCGTTCGCCCAGCAGCGAGAAGGTCGACACGACCAGGGCGTTGACCACGAAGATCGCGATCGCGGCCTGCACGAACGCGTTCAGCCGATCGCCCCGCCGAACGGCCACGATGCCGGCCAGGCCACCCAGGAAGATGTAGGCCGTGATCTCGAGCGAGTTGCCATTCACGGCGCCGCCGATCACGGCGATCACCGCGGTCAGGGTCACGGCGGCGCTGGCGTCGAGCAGGATCGCGATGAGCAGGCCGGCCGCAGCGGTTGGCACGAAGAACGGCAGGACCGATCGTCCGGCGGTGATCTTCAGAGCGAAGGTCGTGAAGACCAGGAGCAGTCCGATCAGGACGAGGACGTTGGTTCGATGCCAGAGGGTTGGCCGGAAGCGCCAGATCCAGGCCAGGACCAGGCCCACGATCAGGATGGCCAGGAGCGCCCAGCCGGCCAGCCGGGCCAGGTCGAGCCGGGCTTCGGTCAGCCCGAACGCCTGGATCTTCTCGAGCTCGATCGCCCCGATCGGGTCGCCCTTGCGAACGATCGTCTGGCCCTGGCTGAGGGTCACATTGACCGGGATCACGGCCGACGCAGCCTGCAGGCGGGCTTCGGTGGTGAGGTCCGCGCTGTACGACGAGTTGGCCGTCAGGACCGGGCCGACGAGCTCGGCAACGAGCTGCCGTTCGGAGGCCTGCAGGCCACCCAGGACCAGGCCGGCGATGTTGGCCCGGGTGGAAGCCAGGTCGGAGTCACGCAGCTCGGTTCGTTCGATCTGGTCGAGCAGGCGGCGGGCTTCGTCGCGCACGGCCGGCCAGCGATTGGTGGCCAGCGCCAGCAGGGTGGCCTGCGCTTCGTCGGACAGCCCGGGGATCGCGTTCTTCAGGAGGGCCTTGCGGCCGGCATCGGTCAGGGTCGCCGAGAAGGCCGTGTCGACCGGGGTCAGCAGGGTATTGAGCTGGACGGTTGCCGCCTGGGCGACCGTATCGCCCTTGGCCGGGGTGTAGTCGTACTGCGGGGCGACACCCTGGCTGGCGGCATTGTGCGCCTGCTGGGTGAGCGTATCGCTGGTGAACGTGGTTGCCCGGGGCGCCACGATGTCGGCCGTCGCCACCTGGCCAAGGCTCACGTTGAGCCGGGTGGGGACGATGTCCGAGGCCAGCACGGCCGTCAGGGCAACGATCAGCAGAATCGACGAGATGAGCAGGCGGACGAGGTCACGCCGGGTGAATGGCGTCGCCCGGGCGGGTCGCTGGACCAGCATGCCGTCCACGTTGAGGTCAGCCCGGACCCGTCAGGCGGGCCGCCACCAGGCTGCTGACAAGCCTGCCGTCGGCCCGGCCGCGGGTATGCGGGGCCAGCCAGCCCATGACCTTGCCCAGGTCGCGCGGGGACGCAGCCCCGGTTTCCCTGACGGCCTGGTCGATCAGGCCGACGAGCTCGGCCTCGGCCAGCTGCTCGGGCAGGAACTCGCCGAGGATCGCGATCTCGGCTTCCTCTTTCGAGGCAAGGTCCTCGCGGCCGCCCTTGCGGAAAGCCTCGACCGACTCGCGCCGGGTCCTCACCTCGCGCGAGACGACGGCCAGCAGCTCGTCGTCGGAGAGTGGCTTGCCGTTCTTCTTCTCGAGGTTGTAGGCGGCGCTCTGGACCATCCGCAGGGTGTCGCGGCGCAGCGCGTCACCCGACCGCATTGCGGCGGTCGTGTCGGACTGGAGGCGTTCTTTGAGGGTCACCGGTTGCTGGCACCTCGGGCTGGTCGCCCGGTGCGGAGCGAGGTCGTGACGACCTAGCTCTGCGACGTGCGGGCGGCCTTCTTGCGCTTGGCTTCCTTGCGCTTGCGCTTCACGCTGGGCTTCTCGTAGTGCTCGCGACGGCGAGCCTCGGCAAGAATTCCAGACTGCTGGATCTTCTTGTTGAAGCGGCGGAGGGCGCTCTCGAAGGTCTCGTTTTCACCC
Organism: Candidatus Limnocylindrales bacterium; assembly: GCA_038220425.1. GTDB lineage: Bacteria > Chloroflexota > Limnocylindria > Limnocylindrales > CSP1-4 > Palsa-1033. The sequence goes on along the minus strand of JBBRIV010000080.1, from coordinate 77 downwards.
ACGCGGACTTCTGCCAATTCCCGAATCACCTCCCACGGCCAGGGTCTGATGTACTCGTCGGGCTCATGGCCGCGGAG
>JBBRIV010000079.1:0-11385 GCA_038220425.1 Candidatus Limnocylindrales bacterium | reverse complement strand
GATCGGATCGTCGGCATCCTTCGGGTCGATCAGGCTGATGAAGTACGGGGTGATGTCCACCCGGAACTTGTCGGGTGCCGAGAGGCCTTCGCGCTCTTCGTCGGTGAGCTCCAGGATCTGCTCGATCTCGTGCAGATCGTTGACCCGGTTGCTCAGCTGCCAGCGCCAGTCATTCCACTTCTCGTCCGGCACGTCTTCCCAGATGGGGGCCCGGCGACTGACCGCCGGCTTGCCGTCGGGTCCCAGGAGCCTGGCCGGGTCGCGCCGATTCACGAACGGGCTCGCCTCGGCCAGGGCAGCAGCCTGGTGGGCAACGGCGGTCTGGATCTCCTGGCTATCCACGCGCTGGCCTCCTGGACTGTTTGTGTGGGCTGTGGGCTGTGGGCCTGAACGCATAAACTCTATGCAGTCTGCATGCCGGATGATACCGGTCGAATCGCGCGCGGTCCAGCGTCACGTTGGCTCGAGCTGACAGATACCGCCCTCAGCCGCCGTATGGTCGGTGACTGCCAACTTCCGGCCCTGATTCGTGGATGTCAGGGAACGGCCACGCACGAAATCGACGCGAGGAACCTTGGATCCGCTTCGATCCGCCTCGATCGGCGTCGCGAACGACCATAACGCGCCCGCTGGCGGTATCTGTCAAAAGCAGGGTCGAGGGACCGCGAGGGACCGCGAGAGACCGCGAGAGACCGCAGGCAGGCGGGGCCACGACCTCGCGGGATGTCGCTGGCAGGCACCGTACCGTCAACCTGCGCCCGATCCTGGCTGGCTTGGCCACGCTACGGACGCAGGCCGCTGCCGACCTCGCCCCAGTGGTAGCGCGACGCGTGCGCCGGCGTGGAGCATCTCGTCGTCCTGGGCCGCGCTCCGTGGATTCGTCTCGAGCAACGTCCAGGTGTGGTTGTACAAGCCGGCGGCAAGCGCCCGGCGCTGGACGAGATCGAGCTCGGGTGGTCCCGCCGGCGCCGTCATCGCTGCCCGCTCAGCCCCCGGCGAATCACTCCCCGATGACCGACCAGAGCAGTCCCATCAGGATGAAGAAGCCCGAGAACATCGCGATCAGGGCCATCCCGCCGTAGGGCGAGTTGGCGCCCTCGTGGGGCACCAGCTGCAGGCCGATCCCGAACACGATCGCCCAGCCAAGCGCCAGGAAGGCGAACAGGAACTTCGTGTTGGGGTTGGTCATCGCTTTGACCAGGCTGGGTGAGCGACCTTCGGAGGCCATCGCGGCCCGCGCGAAGATGAACACGAACCCACCCCCGATCACGCTCGCAATGGTGAAGATCGCGAACTGCAGGGGTCCCTGGAATGGGGCGAGAAGGAGTTGCACCTGGGCGCCTCGACGATCTGAGACTGGACGATCGGATCGTAGCAGAGGAAGAAATCAGCTGGGCGGTGGGTAGAAGCCGCGCATCGCCTCGCTGATCGAATCGGCCCACGCGCTGAGCATCTCGACATCGACCGGCCCGTAGGCCCGGACCCGCGGGCTCTCGACGTTGACAACGCCCACCGGCCGCCCATCGAGGAAGACCGGCGCGGCCAGCTCGCTCCGGGTTCGGCTGCCCGGAAAGCTCAGGAAGTTCGGATCGTCCTCCACGTCGGGCACGAGCAGCGGGACCTCGCTGGTGAATGCCCGACCACACACGCCGGTCAGGCCGATCGTCCAGACGCCCGCCCGGACCTCGCCAAGGTCCTCACCGGCGCCCCAGTGCTGGGCGGCCAGGCGCAGGCGGCCAACGGCCGGGTCCCACACGAATAGCGCACAGTGCTGAAGCGCGTGCGCTCGACTCAACTCGTCGATCAGGGCCTGGGCCAGCGCGATCTCGCCTGGACCCAATCGGAGGTTCGGATGGCCTGGGTCCCCAGCGTCGCGCGCACCGGAGCCCGCCTTCCTGCGGTCGTTCGTGTTCATCCCCTTTTCGATCCGCGGCGGGAGGGCACATCCCAGCGCGACGTCCCCAGTATCTACCTTGGCGCGATGAGCGTTCAACCGGCTGCCGAACCCTGTCGGCGGGAATTTCGGGGCCGGCCGGGTAGGATGCGGTCATGCCCCCACAGCACCCCAAGGTGACCGTCTTCGAGCGGCTCGGACGGCTCGCCTATCGCCGGCGCTGGTTGATCATCGTCGCCTGGGCCGGGCTGCTGCTGATCGCCCTGCCGCTCGCGCCGCGGGCATCCAGTGCGCTTCACGCCGGCGGCTTCAACCTGCCCGACCTCGAGTCGGCCCGAGCTCGGGCGGTTCTCCACAACGAACTCGGCCTGCCCGAATCGGCGCTCGTCCTGGTGTACTCAAGCAGCACGGCCCAGGCCGGCCAGGCGAGCTTCGAAACGGCCACGGCGACAGCTCGGAGGGCGATCGCCGGGGCTCCCTACGTGGCCCAGATCCTGTCCTACGAGTTCGCCCCAGATCAGGTCTCGGGTGATGGGCGGACGGCCTACGACGCTGTCCTGCTGAACATCGGTCCGGATGACTCACCGGCGGCCCTGCCCGGGATCCAGGAGCGCCTGGCGGCCCTGCCCGCCGGCGCGGTCACGATCGAGCTGGCCGGCGGGCCGGCCTTCTACGGCGACATCCAGACCGTCTCCGAGGACGATCTGCGCCGGAGTGAGTTCGTGTCGCTACCGCTGGCTGCCCTTGCCCTGCTGCTGGTCTTCGGCTCGGTCGTCGCGGCAGGCGTCCCGCTGGCGGTTGGCGGGGCGACGGTGATCGTCTCGCTGGCCGCGATCTTCGTTGTCGCCAGCCTCACCGAGATGAGCATCTTCGTGCTCAACCTGGCGACCCTCCTGGGCCTTGGCCTGGGCGTGGACTACTCGCTCCTGATGACCAGTCGGTTTCGCGAGGAGCTCCGCCGCCGACAGCCCTCCGACGACCCGGACGGCGCGCTCGCCGACGCGATCCGGGTGACCGTGGCAACCGCCGGGCGGGCGGTCTTCTTCTCCGGCCTGACCGTCCTGCTGGGCCTGCTCGGCCTGGTCCTGTTCGAGTTCACGATCCTGCGCTCGGTGGGGATCGCCGGGGCAATGGTCGTTGGCGTGGCCGTCCTGGCGGCCCTCACCTTGCTGCCGGCGATCCTGTCGATCCTTGGTCCGCGCCTCGATCGACTGGCCGTCCGCCGGGTAAATGCCGCGCCATCGGCCAACGAACCGTGGGCCCGGCTTGCCCGCCGGGTCATGCGCCGGCCACTGCTCGTGTTCCTGCCAACCCTGGGCGTGCTGCTGGTCCTGGGCACACCCTTCCTGCATGTTCGGCTGAATGCGCCGGATGCCACGATCCTGCCCCCCACGGTTCCCTCGCGGGTGGCCTTCAACCGGCTGGATGCGGCCTTTGGAGCCGGCCGATTTGCGCCGCTCCAGCTGGCCCTCCGGACCAGCGGTCCGGTGGTCAGTCCGGCCAACGTTGCCGCGCTCTTCGACTACTCCCGGCGCCTGGCGGCCGATCCCCGGATCACGGCCGTGAGCGGCCTCGTCGACCTCGATCCACGGATCAGCGTCAGCCAGTACCAGCTCCTGTACAGCGCCCCTGCAGGTCCACCCGACCGCTTCGTCGGAGCGACGCTGGCGGCGACGACCAAGGGCAACCTGACCACGTTCACGGTCACCACGCCCTTCGGCCCCAACGCCGACCAGGGCCGGGCGCTGGTGACCGAGCTGCGGGCGGGGACCGGGCCTTTGGCGCCGCCGCCGGGCGTAACCGTGCTGATCGCGGGTGGGGCGGCGGATGTCAGCGATGTGGTCAATCGCGTCGCTGCCGACTTCCCGCGAACGGCCCTGTTCATCCTGGTCAGCACCTATCTCGTGCTGCTGGTGCTCCTCCGCTCGGCAATTCTGCCGGCCAAGGCCCTGATCATGAACAGCCTGTCGATCCTGGCCTCGTTCGGGGCCCTGGTCTGGATCTTCCAGGACGGCAACCTGTCCAGGATCCTGGGCTTCCAGCCGCTCGGCTACGTCGAGACCACCCTGCCGGTGATCCTGTTCTGCGTCCTGTTCGGGCTGTCGATGGACTACGAGGTCTTCCTGCTGACCCGGATGAAGGAGGCCTGGGATCGGACCCATGACAACACCGAGGCGGTGGCCTGGGGTCTCGAGCGAAGCGGCCGGATCGTGACTTCGGCGGCCCTGATCGTGGTCGTCGTGGCGGGCTCGTTTGCCTTTGCCGACGTGGTCCTGATCAAGGCGGTGGGGCTGGGCGTGGCGATTGCCATCGCGATCGACGCCACGGTCGTCCGGGCGCTCCTCGTCCCGGCCACGATGCGCCTGCTGGGCGTCTGGAACTGGTGGATGCCCGAGCGCCTCCGGGGCTGGCTGGCCGAACGCGTGCCGGGCTCCGAGGAGGTGGGGGCGTGAAGCGGTCCCTGAGCCTGCCGGCGGTCCTGCTCGTGGCTGCCTGCGCCGGCAGCCCGATCCTGGCCAACGTGCCCGCCTCGCTGCGGCCCGCGCCACTGGCCACGGCCGGCCGTCCCGCGGCCGTCGACCCGGTCGCGGTCCAGTTTCCGCGCGATGACGGCGCCCATCAGCGGCTGACGGAGTGGTGGTACTACACCGGCCACCTGCGCGACCTTGCGAGTGGCGACCGATACGGCTTCGAATACGTGATCTTCCGGGCCGAGCGAGGTGGGTTCCCGACCACCTGGGCCGCCCACCTGGCGATCACCGACCAGGCCGGCAATGCCTTCCATTACGCCCAGCGGAGCGTGGTCGGACCGGCCGTGGACCGGCTCGCAAATCCTGCCGGCGCCAGTCCCGGAGCCAGTACTGGAGCCAGTCCCGGAGCCGGCTTCTCGTTCTCGCTGGGACCCGACCCAACCGATCCGACGACCGCCGGCCGGCCAGCCTGGACGATGCAGGGCCTGGCCGGCAATGACCACCTGGCAGCCAGCCTGTCGAGCGCCGAAGCGACCGCCGCCGGTTCGCCCGGTGGACTCGGCCTGGACCTGGTCCTCCATTCGGCCAAGCCGCCGGTCCTCCAGGGCGGGGCCGGCTGGATCGACTTCGGACCGGCCGGTGGCTCCTACTACTACTCGCGCACAGACCTGCCTGCGACGGGTTCGCTGGTCCTGGGCGGGCGCACCCTGCAGGTGACCGGCAACGCCTGGTTCGACCACCAATGGGGCGACTTCATTGCCGTTGGCGGAGGTGGCTGGGACTGGTTCGCGGTCAACCTGGCGGACGGCACGGACCTGACCCTGTCGCTCGTCCGGGCCACCGATGGAAGCTACCCGCTGGTCTATGGAACCCTGGTGGACGGCAACGGCCAGGCGACCCACCTCGACCGGTCGGCCTTCAGCGTCGTCGTCACCCGGCGCTGGACCTCGCCCACGAGCGGGGCGTCCTATCCGGCCGGCTGGACGGTCACGATTCCGGGCCAGGGTTCGGGCCAGGGGCTCACCGTCAACCTCCAACCAACGGTGGCCAACCAGGAGCTCGACACGCGGGCAACCACCGGGGTCGTGTACTGGGAGGGATCGCAGCTCGTGACGGCCGTCCGCAATGGCGTGTCGATCGGCGGCGAAGGCTATGTCGAGCTGACCGGCTACGGGCCGGGGAGCTAGCTCGAGGGGGCCGGGCTCGGGCTGGGCAGGACCGCCGGGCTTGAGGCGCCAGGCAGGATCACGCCGCCACCGTCGCCCAGGACCTGCTCGGCCGCCTGGATGGCCGGCAACCCGGCCAGCACGGCGACCATCTGGTTGCCCGCAGACTGGTAGGCCGGGATGCTCGCGAGCAGGGAGGCCAGGCCGTTGGCCGCGACCGCCCGGACCTGGGTGTAGAACTGGCCGAGCTGGCCCTGGAGCGCCGCGGCCTCGGGCCAGGCACTCAGGTAGCCCACGACCGAGGTGCCGTAGGTGGCGCTGGCCGAGATTGCCCGGAGCGTCGCCGCGATCGCGCCTGTATCGATCGCCCGGGCCTTGAGCTCATGCTTCAGGTTGTCCAGCGCCATCGCCAGCTGCAGGTTGGTCGAGGCGACCTGGCGAAGGGCGCTGGCTGCCAGGGGATCGACCGTCGAGCGCAGCGACGGGACCGGCGTGGCCGCGCTGGCGAGGGGACTCGGACTGGCGGGATGGACTGCCCCCGCTGGGGCGGCCGCCGGGGCCGGCGCCCGGCTGGCGTTCAGGATCGAGCCGACACTCAGGCCGCCGACCAGCAGGCCCAGAACGGCACCCGTGGTGAGGAACAGGAGCGCTCGCGAAGCGGCCACGCCCAGCAGGACCCGCGTCCCGCAGCCGGAGCAGCGGACGAGCCCGTCGGAAACCGGCCGGCCGCACTTCGGACACGAGACGTAGCCGCCTTGTCCCTCCTCGCCGATCATGGGCGATGCCTCGGTCGGTGGCGCCGGCTTCTTGGTGGGGGTGGAGCGTGCGCGGGGCATGGTGGCCATGCTACGAGCCTAGCCACCCCGGTGTGCTTCCGGGATCGGTCGAACGTCCTGCCCGGTGGTGGGACTAGACAATGCCCGTCCGGCGCAGGGCCAGCGCAGCCACGATCCAGCCAACCACCACGCTGACCGCGTAGCTCGCGCACCACACGCAGATCGCACCGATGACGAACAGCTCGAGATAGGTGAGGTAGGCCACAAACAGAACGCCGACCAGCCCGAATCCATACAGGCCGATCAACGCCCGCCGATCCGACCGGCGCCACCAGGCCAGGGCGAGGCCCAGCAGCGCGGCCGAGAAGGCGAGACCGAGGTACGCGACAGGGATCCCGGCCAGCTCGCTGTAGGTGCTGAGGGCCACGGTCTCGCAGCCGTGGAGCGGACCGCACGCCGGCAGCCCACCGGCCAGCCTGGTCCAGGCGAGGTAGGCCGAGATCAGCAGTCCGACCAGGGCGATCGCGGCAGCAGCCAGGCCACTCCGACCCGCGCTCACGGCGAGGCGGACGCGCCCGGTGAGGCGGACGCGGCGGCTGATCCAGACGGAGCCGGGGCGAGGGCCCGAATCTGGGCGGCGATGTCGGCGTACGTGTTGAGGGTCACGAGCTTGCCGTTGACGAAGACCGAGGGCGTCGAATTGACCCCGAGGGCGGCCCCGACGGTCTGTTCGCCAAGCACCGCCGCGGCCCGGGCAGGATCCGCCCGGCAGGTATCGAAGCTGGATTGATCGAGCCCAACCTTGAGCGCAATGGCGTCCAGCTTGTCCCGGCTGAACCAGCCCTTGTTCTCACCGTTGGCGTTCTGGTTCGCGTACAGCCAGTCGTGATATTCCCAGAACTTGTTCTGATCGCCGGCGCACTGGGCGGCGACGGCCGCCGCGAGCGACTCATCCGGGTCATGGCCCTGGCCGATGAACGAAAAGTCGTGGAACTGGTAGCGGACCGTCCCGGCAGCCACGAAGTCGGTCACCAGGTGAGGTTCGAACTGCTCGGTCCAGATCTTGCAGTAGGGACACTGGTAGTCCTCCCAGGCGTCCACCTTGATCGGAGCACCGGTCGGGCCGAGATTTGAACCGTCGCGCGTTATTGATGCTCCGACCGGGTTGGCCGGGCTGACCAGCGCCGCGGCCGGACTGCTTGACGAATGGAGGTTGAGAACCACGATCAGGGCCACGGTCGCGATCAGGGCCAGGGCGGTGACGATGGCCGTCGGCGACTGCCAGGCCGGCCGCGTCGGCGAGAGCTGGCGCCTTCGGCGAGCGGTGGGCTTGCCCGCCGGGCGGGCCGCCTGCTCCGACCGGGCCTGTTGCCGACGCTGACGCCTGGACGGTCCGGGGGTCGGCTGGGGCATACCCGCGTCCTGCCGGACGATCAGGCCCGTCGGCCGTTGGCGTCCTGGCAGTCAGGGCAGATGCCGAAGAGTTCGAGCCGATGGGACTGGATCCTGAAGCCTGTCCGGCGGGCAACGTCGCGGGCCACCGCGGGCATGCCACAGGCCTCGACCTCGGTCGTCCGGGCGCACTGCGAGCAGATCACATGGTGATGATGGACCGGTTCGCATTCGACGTAGGCATGGTCGCCGCTGGGCAGGTCCACCCGCTCGACGGCATGCAGCTCGGTGAACAGCTCGAGCGTCCGGAAGATCGTGGCTCGACCCACGTCCAGCCGGCCTTGACGAGCGTCAGCGACGAGATCGGCCGCGCTGAAATGGCCGTCGCGATTGGCGATCAGCTCGGCCACCACCCGGCGCGGTTCGGTCAGCCGATAGCCCGCGAGGTCGAGCGCAGTGACGATCGCCGAAGTGTCGGTCATGGCTCCGACGATACCACGGATCGAGCCGTGATCAGCTCCACCTTGACGATACTCAGTCTCAGTTGATACTCTTCCCCGGAACGTACCAAGTGGGTGGACGATGCGACGAGCACTGAGACTGGGTCTGGCGGCCACGAGCATCTTGATGCTGGCCGCCTGCGCCACTCCAGCGGGTTCCGGCCCGACGACACCGACTGGCCGGATCGCGGTCGTCGGGGCCGAGAATTTCTACGCTGACCTGCTGGTCCAGATCGGTGGCGAGCGGGTCAGCGCAGCCAGCCTGCTCAACGACCCGAATGCCGATCCGCACGCCTTCGAGAGCTCCACCCGGGCGGCGGTCCTCGTGGCCGACGCTCAGCTGGTCATCGTCAACGGACTTGGCTACGACGCCTTCATGGACAAGCTCCTGGCGGCCTCGCCCAACGCCGGCCGGACCGTGATCAATGTCCAGCAGCTCCTCGGCCTGGCCGACGGCGCGAATGCCCACATCTGGTATGACCCAGCCACGATGCCCCAGGTAGCCGCGGCCGCGACCACGGCCCTGGCCCGGATCGACCCGGCCAGCGCGACGTACTTCGCGGCCCGCGAGGCCGTGTACCTTGACTCACTCAAGACCGTGACGATCAGGATTGAGGCAATGAAGACCCGCTTCAGTGGATTGCCGGTGGCCTTCACCGAACCGGTGGCGGGCTACCTGGCGAGCGCGATCAGGCTGAAGGTGCTCACCCCCGAGGGATTCCAGAAGTCAATCGAGGACGGCACGGACCCGGCCCCAGCCGATGTCGCTGGTGAAACCGATCTGCTCACCGGCAAGCTCGTGCGGGTGTTGTTGTACAACAGCCAGGTGACCTCGCCCATCACCAGCCGAATGCATGATCTGGCCGTGTCCAGTGGGATCCCCGTCGTGGGCGTGGCAGAGACGATCCCGGCTGCCTATTCCACGTTCGTCGCGTGGCAGCTCGGCCAGCTTGACCAGCTTGAGCAGGCCCTGGCCTCCGGTGGCTGAGACCGAGGGACGGGTCTCCGTCCGATTCGACCAGGCGACCCTCGACTACCACGATCGGCGGGTCTGGGGCGACCTCTCGCTCGAGTTTCGGGAGCCGTCCTTCGTGGCGATCCTGGGCCCGAACGGCTCGGGCAAGACCTCGCTCCTGCGGGCGATCCTGGGCCTGACCCCGTTGTCGGGCGGGACGCTGGAGGTCCTGGGCGAGGCGCCCCGGCGGGGTAATCCGGGAATCGGCTATGTGCCCCAACACCAGTCCTTTGACCAGGACCTGCCCTTGCGCGGCCGCGACCTGGTCCAGCTGGGGATCGATGGGCATCGCTGGGGTCTGGGCCGGCCCTCGGCGGCCGACCGGCGGCGCGTGTCCCAGGTGATCGAGGCGGTCGAGGCAACGCCGTATGCCGATGCGCCGATCGGGCGCCTGTCGGGCGGCGAGCAACAGCGCCTGCGGATCGCCCAGGCAATCGTGGGCGACCCACGGCTGCTCCTGTGTGACGAACCACTGGCCAGCCTGGACCTGCACCATCAACAGGAGATCACCAGCCTCATCGGTGGCTGGCAGAAGCGCACCGGTCGGACGGTCCTGTTCGTGACCCACGACGTGAATCCCATCCTCAACCTGGTGGACCGGGTGCTGTTCGTTGTGAACGGCCGCTGGGCGGCGGGCACGCCCGATGAGGTCCTGACCTCCGAGCGGATGTCCGAGCTGTACGGCTCGCACGTCGACGTGATGCGGGTCCACGGCCGGATCCTGGTGGTCAGCGATTCGACCGGCTCCGGCTTTGAGTTGGAGGAGCCCCATCACCTCCCCGAGATCCACGCCGGGTCCGGCCGGCCGAGCGCCTGATGGACCAGTTGCTCCACCTGCTCAGCTACCCATTCGTCCAGAACGCGATCGCCGCCGGGATCGTCATCGCGATCGTGTCGGGCATCGTGAGTCGCTTCGTCGTCGCTCGGAACATGGCCTTCGCCGTCCACGCCCTGGCCGAGCTGGGCTTCACCGGATCGGCCGGCGCGATCCTCATCGGCGTTTCGCCGGTGATCGGCTTGATGACCGGCACGATGATCACCGCCCTGTTCATCGGAACGCTGGGCGTCCGGGTCCGCGAGCGCGATGCGGTGGTGGGCGTGGTGATGGCCTTTGGGCTGGGCCTGGGCGTGCTGTTCCTGACCCTCTACCCGCACTACGCCACGGAGGCGATCGCGATCCTGTTCGGGACGATCACCGGGGTCAGTCGATCTGACGTCGTCCTGCTCCTGGCCATCGGCGCGTTGACCCTGGCCACCCTCGCGGTCGTCTACCGACCGCTGACCTTCGCGACCGTGGACCCAGAGGTGGCCGAGGCCCGCGGGGTGCCGGTGCGTGGCCTGGCGATCGTGTTCCTGCTGATCATGGCCGCGGCGGTCGCCGAGGCCGTCCAGGTGGTTGGCGTGCTGCTGATCCTGACCCTCCTGATCACGCCCGGCGCGTCGGCCGAGCGCCTCACCGCCCGACCCGGCCGGGCCGCGGTCTACAGCGTTGCGATTGCCCTGACTTGCGTCCTAGGCGGAATCGTGCTGGCCCTCGTCACCAACGTGGCGGTGAGCGTGTACGTGACCTCGATCAGCTTCGTGCTGTATCTGGGCGCACGCTTCGTGGTCGGACCTGTGCTCCTCGGCCGCGAACAGCGTCGGCCCGACCTGGGCTAGTTGCGCGGCGCCGGGCTCAGCGGGCTCGGCTGCCGGGCGGATTTCTGCCACCTACCGCTCACAGCCGTCGTATGGTCGGCAGTGGGCGATTCTGGGTCGCGAGACCGGCCCCGACTGATTTGCCGAGCACGAGCACGCTCGACCAGGAGCTCCGCAGACCGCTCCAGAACCCACGAGCGACCATACCGCGGCTGGGGGCGGTATCTGTCGAGAACGCCGCGAGTTGGAGCCGGGAACGAGGCCGCACGGGTCAGGACGCGGCAGGGCTGGCACAGGCCGCCGGCACGGAGCGGCGGTCGGCACGGGCCGGCATGGGCCGGCGCGGGCCGGGCTCAACCGCGGAGGGCCGCTTCCAGCTCGGCGGTGGTGGGCATGCCTTCGCGGGCCCCGGAGCGACCAGTGGCCAGGGACCCGGCGGCCACGGCACGGCGCACTGCGTCGACCAGGTCGAGACCCGCGGCCAGCGCCGCTGCCAGCGCCCCGTTGAAGGCGTCACCGGCGCCGGTCGTGTC
>JBBRIV010000078.1:0-11511 GCA_038220425.1 Candidatus Limnocylindrales bacterium | reverse complement strand
AGGTGGCAGGCCCATTTGCGAGCGGATATGGGCCCGGGCAAGGTTGGTGGATTCCTCGGCGATGGCCGCGTCGGGCGGGTTGAACCGCAGCTGCTGGATGCGGTTCTGGGCGTCAACGAGGGCAGCCGTCGCCTTCGCCCTGGCCGGGTTGACGAGACCGTCAACCGACTTCGAAAGCTCGTCGAGCTTGGTGGCCCGATATGCCGGATCCCGGCCCTCGGCCTCCACCTCGAGCGCGTCGATCTTGGCCAGGATCCCGTCGATCCCGGCGGTGACCTCGGTCGCGGCGCCGGCCAGTGCCTGATGCACGTCGGGCACGGCACGCTCTTTGAATCCCTCGGCCAGCTTGTGGAGGCCGGCAGCGGTGGCCCGGGTCGCGGCAGCAGCCTCGGGCTGGCCAGCGGCCTCCTCGGCCATCGCCTGGACCTCGAGCTTGGCGCCGTCGTCGTGAGCGGCGTAGTAGTGCTTCTGGTCGGTGGGATTCACTTCGGGGCCGTCCCGGCCAGGGAGACCCGGACCCCGCTGGCAACCTGGTTCTCAGGACCACCAGGCTGATGGGATGCGGCTGGCATCGACAGGGCCAGGGCTTTGGCAGCGGCCTTGGCCTCTCGGGCGGCGTGACTGTGGATTCGCATCTTGGCCAGGACGGCCAGGCGCAATTGGTGGGCTCGCTCGACCAGCTGATCGGCAGTCAGCCGGTCGCCACCGGGCATCGCGAGGGCGGCCTCGGCGTACTTGCGGTCGAGCGCGGCCCTGGCCGCTGCCGTGTGGGCAGCACGTTCGACGGGATCGACAACGCGGGCCCATCGCCGGCGCTGGGAATACTGCCCGAGCATGCGGGCCCGAGAACTAGAAAGCGCCATCGCAGGGTGCCCCAAAATCGGGGTCCCACCAACGGCGCTTGCGGCGCTATCGCGGACACTGCCATCCTGGCGGTCACCGGCCCCGTTGGAGCCGGTCATGACGGGAGGCAGGCCCGCCAGGATCGAAGATTTCAGTTCGAGGCCGAGCCCGTCGATTTCGGCTAATCGGACACTATCAGGGCAGCGCCGCTACGACAATGGCTGCTGCTAGAACTTCGGCAGACGCTCAGTCCGGATGACGGGCGCGAGAGTGCTCCTGAACGATGCCCAGCACGTATCGGTACATAGTCATCAACGGTATGAGCGACGCGGCGACCAGGAGCAGGCTGACCGGAAGCGACAGACCTGCCCCGATCGCAACGATCGTCATGAATATCGGGGACCGCCCGAGAACGAGGAGCGTGAGGCTCCGATCCGACAACCGGCCGGCTCGCCACAATCGAATTTCGATAGGCCGACTCGCGACCGCGAGAACCACGATCAGCAGCCACATCCAGGTAGGCACAATCCCAAGGTCCGCTATAGCTTCGGCAGGGCGCCAGTGGCCGACGCCTTGCGGAAGGCGTCCAGCGCCCGGGCGGACCGGGTGTACTGGCCATAGCGATCCATCATCGAGCGGGACCGGTGGCCGGATATCGCCATCGTGTCGCCCTCGGAAAAGCCGGCTCCGAGCATTACGGCGATTGCTCGGTGCCGGAACATGTGCGGGTGGAGTCGGTAGGGGAGGCCAGCCTCGATTCCGCGCTCGGCCACCATCTGGGCGATGCCGTTCGGGGTCATCAGTCCCGCCCTGGCCAACCAGACCCGATCCGTCGATGCGGCCGCCGGGTGGCGTGGCCGCTCCCGTTCCAAGTAGCGGCGCACGGCCCGCAGGGTCGCATCATCGAGTGCCAGGTCGCGTTCGCGCCGACCCTTGCCGACTACCTCGATCACCGGCATTAGACCGAGGTCAACGTCCTGCAACCGGAGCAGGGCAATCTCGGACAATCGGGCGCCAGTGGTCGCGAAGATCCGAATCAGGGCCTCGTCCCGGTGGCCGAGAAAGTTGTGCCGGCTGGCGGTCTGGCAGGTGGCCAGGACCGCCCGGACCTCGTCGTCGGTCGGGAACCGGACAACCGTCTCGGGCACGACCGGCGCGGCCATGCCGTTCATCGGATCCCGGGTGACGGGCAGGCCGTCGTGGGCCACAGCGAACGCCCAGAACGTTCGGAGTGATCGGTACACGGTCGAGACACTCGAGGGCTTCCAACCACGATCAGACAGGCTGGCCAGCAGGTCCTCATGGTCGCGCCGGGAGACCGCCCCGACTGCGCGATCCGGGCCAAGCTGCTCGGCGAGCTTGCCGGTCGCGTAGGCGTAGGTCTGGCACGTCCGGGGCGACTTGTTGGCCGAGCGAAGCGATCGGATCCACTGGTCGGTCGCCTCGGCCAGGGTGACAGTCTCGGCAATCGGGTTGGCCAGGCGGGGCATGGTGCACGTCCAGGTAGGGTGTGGGCCGGTAATCGCCCCCTACTGTAACGGCGCAGTTAGAGTGTGGCAATGGACCAGACTTGGCCCGCAGCAGGCTCTAACGCGACAGGTAGACGCTGGGCTCGTGCACGAACTGAGGGCATTGGAGCGGGAGACGGGATTCGAACCCGCGACATTCTGCTTGGGAAGCAGACACTCTGCCAGCTGAGTTACTCCCGCTCGGGAGGTGCACAGCCTAGCAAATGAGGTGACGACGCGACCACCCCGCTCGGTAGTCGCGCGGTATGGAAGTGATGCGGACCCCGACGAGACGGCCCTTGGCCGGCGTCGCCTGGATCATCAGGGCTGTCATGCCATGTGTTTATTACGTATCAGGACGCAGCTCCCAACCTGGTCGGCGACAGCCTGAAGCCTCAATACGAACGATCCCACGTCCGCACGCAGATTCCACGGACCCGGCTCCGCGTCCGGACAACGCTTCCCCAGCGAGAGCCAAGCCGATGTGACTTGAGCCACGGCTCCTTCATCGCGCGCCTCGGCTGACGTGGCGGGTCTCCGGCAGGAGCGCGATCAGGGGCAACGCGAGGAGGGCCACCGCGGCCGCCATGACCAGCGCCTCCTGGAGCCCGATCGCCTGGCCGACGGCGCCCACCACCACCGTGCCCACGGCACTGGCCATGGTCAGGGCGAAGATGTTCAGTCCGACCGCAGCGCTGCGATTGTTGGGCAGCAGTTCCTGCATCAGGACTAGCTCCACAGGGCCTGCGCTGAGCAGGACCAGGCCGGCCAGGGCGAGTACGACCAGCATGAGCGGGCCGATCGGCATCCACAACGCCACGATCAGGAGTGGGGCACCCACCCCGCCCGCGATGGCCAGCATCGCCCGCCGGCCGATTCGGTCCGACAACGTGCCGCCGCTGAATGCCCCGACGGCACCACCGATCTCGAACGCCGTCACGGCCGCGCCGGCCAGCAGGATGTTCGCTCCGGACTGGGTCAGGTAGGTCGGGATGAAGACGAGCAGACCGACGGTCGCCATCGATAGTAGTGCGCTGACCGCGGAAAGCAGCAGGAACCCTCGGCGCGCCTCACCCAGGGCGGTCCGGATGGAGCCCACGGGATGGCGCAGGTGGAGGCTCGGCCGGTTGGCCATGCGCAAGTACAGGATTCCCGATGCCACCAGGCCCGGGATCATGGCGAGCCAACTCCACTCGAGGCCGACGAGGGCGAGCACGACGGCGATGAACACAGGGCCGATCGCCCGACCTGATTCTCCGCCGGCCATGAACACGGAGGTACCTCGCCCCCAATGCGTCCCGGATGCCCGGGTGACCAGTGCGGCCGCCGCGGGGTGGAACGCGGAGGAACTGACACCGGCGATCACGAGCAGCAGCGCGACGAACACGGGGGCCGGCGCGAGGCCGAGGAGGCCGATCGCCACGGCGGTCACGGCTGGCGCCAGGACGATCCAGTAGCGCGTGTCGGCCCGGTCCGCGACGGAGCCCAAGATCGGCTGGATCACGGTCGCCAGGCGAAAGCTGGCGGCAAGCAGGCCGGCCACGGCCAGGCTGATGCCCAATCGGGGGATGAGCAGCGGCAGGAGCACGCCCAGGAACGCGGGGTAGGCGTCGTGGACGAGATGCGCGGCGGCAACCGACACGATGATCGGCGTGTCGAAGTCGGAGCCGGACGGAGCTGCCACGCTTGTGAGTGACGACGCAGGCTCGGTGGGCTCGGTGGGTCCTACCGGGAGATCCGGGTCCGTGTTGGGCTTGGCGACCATGGGGCCCCATTGTCACCCATGGAGGGCACCGCAATTCCGGCGGCACCGGCCGGAGGCGCCTCGGTACGGGTAGGCGACCCGCTCGGTGGTCTATGGGGGCCGAGCGCGCGGCGAGGCGGTGCGGGGCGGTGGGACACTGCGTGGTGGCGGGCGGCCCGCGGTCCTCAGCTTCGGCCCGCTGGCCGGTCGTGCGGGCGTTGGGACGGTTCAGGGACCCGTGATCCGAGGTCGGGCTAAGGACGCTGCTTACCCATCCGAAGTTGCCATTGCCGATCACGCGATCGGCGCAGCCCAAAACGATGCGCGCCTACGACCTTCTACCCGTGATCGACTCCGAGACCCATCGAGCGATCCCGGGATCAACGGCCACCCGCAAGCGGCCGTACAGCGACTCCAAACCGCAAGACTTCGAGGTGACCTAGGCGCCTTGTTGCGAGAACGCCCGCTACGCGACGCCGTCTAGCATTCTGAGCATCCACTCGGGGATGCCGAGTCGGCCTGTGGGACCACGGGCTCAAATCCATTTGATCCGACCACTTCTTGGCCAAGGCAGAGTGTCTTCCTTGCCGGCAGAATGTCGGCTGGACGTTGAGGCCATACCACATTCGATCGGGGGCGGAGGCTCGAGGCACTTCCGTGCATCGACGGGCCAGCGAGGGACCCGCCGCCGCTGACGGAGGTCCCGCTACCGCCTACGTCTTGGCCGGTGCCAGTAGAGGGTGAAGATTGTCGAGGTGGCGCTAACAGCTAGAAAAGCCGCCAATCCTGGGCTCGACTAGCCCCGGCTCCGCGTGCGGCCCGACCGATGATCTCCTTGGGCTCACCGCTGTCGCGCACGGCCCTGTCCGCCCGCTAAGATCGCCTCAGTCCTGACGGCCCACGCCCGGAGTGGCCCCAACAGCCATCCGGGCGTCACACTATCCCTGCCATCGGCGGACCCTTTGGCGTCAGGGTCGGCAAATCCCGACACGCGTTCCAGGGTGGCGGCGACCACGGCGCGCCCGGTCGTGGGCTCCCGAAGCGAGCGTTGGTCGTTTTGGACCTCTCTTCTCCCAGGGCCGTGATCTGCTGGGCAAGGGCTTCATGCAGGAGCCGGGTCTCGATGAGGTTTCGACTGCGCAGGATGACCTCCTCGAAGTCAAACGGCTTGGTCAAGAAATCGGTGGCGCCTGCGGCTAGCGCCCGATTGCGGACATCAACCGTGGCATGGGCGGTCAGGACGATGATCGGCAGATAGTGATGGGCTGTCGAGGACCGTCGGAGCGCCGCAAGGACGGCAGAGCCGTCGATATTGGGCATCCGCAGGTCGAGGAGGATGAGGTCGGGCTCACGGGCTGCGCATGCCTCGAGCCCACGATTGTCTCGGGATCGTCCCAGCGCCGGCCCATGAAGCGCTTGATCGAATAGATGGTGTTGGTGGGGTTGGTGACGGCCTGGCGCTTGGCCAGCTGGCCGACCAGGCGCTCGCCGGTCTTGGTGAATGCGACGACGGACGGCACGGTCCGGCCGCCTTCGGCCGATGCGATCACGGTCGGCTCTCCGCCCTCCATGACGGCCACGACTGAGTCGGTGGTGCCCAGGTCGATCCCGATAATCTTGCCCATGTTGGGCGACACCCGAGGGAGCCGCGAGGAGCCTCGAAGGCGGCAGGACCTCAACAGGTCCTGAGCTCGGACCAGCCAGGTGGCGGGGGGGCCGGCCGGGACAGACCAACATTGGGGCCGTGCCAGATCGACCAAGTGATGGTCCCGTGATACTGGGGTTACAGGTTGAGTTCCGTGACGAACCTGCTCCGGTCGGCCCGGTAGAGGTCGTGGGCGTACTCGACCGCCCGTTCCTGTGCGTCCCAGGCAACCCGCTCCACGAGCAGGACCGGACTGCTCGTCGGAACTCCGAGCAGGGTGGCCTCGGCAGCCTGGGCCAGGATCACTTCAATCGATTGACGGGCTCGAACCGGCCGGGCCTGGAATTCGCGGTCCATCAGTCGGTAGATGGATGAATGCTCGAGGTCCATGGTCAGCAGTCCTGGCACAACGCCTACCGGGAAATAGGACGTCTCGAGCACGATCGGACCGCTCCTGGGTCCACGAGCCCGGACGACTCGATAGATACTCTCGCCGACCCGGATCTCGAGTTTCCCGGCGAGATGCCTGCTAGCCAGCATCTCGACGCTTTCGATGAGTTGGCTGACCGGAAACACGCCCTGTTCCACAGAATCCTCGAAGAACCCGCGCAGGTGGCTGGCATCCTGGCGCAGCTTGGCTTCGGCCACGTAGGTCCCGCTGCCTTGCCGTCGAACAATGACCCCGCGCTGGGCAAGCCGATCCATCGCGGCCCGGACCGTCAGCCGGCTCACGGACAGCTGGGTCGACAGCTCACGTTCGGTCGGCAATCGATCGCCGGGCGAGAACTCGCCCACGGCGATGCGCTCGGCGAGCTGCTCCTCAATCTGGACATAGGCAGGTATAGCCCGAGTTACTCCGGTTCGGCGCACCAGCTCCGGTGATGTTGACCTCGCCGGCTCGAACTTCATCGCCTGACCTGTCCTACGGTTGGCCTGACCTCGAGCACTGACATTAGTCGACCTCGTTGCGCTGAGCATCGGCTCCGGGCGTACCCGTTACCGCCAACTCGTGTTCGACGTTGGCGACCAGCTGGTCGATCTGGCGGCGCATCGTGGACCGCATCAGGGGGACGCCAAACGCGGCGAGGCGGCCGGTCACCTGGAGGTTGACGACGTATGAGACAGCAGTTCGCTGGCTAGCCAATGGGACGAGGTCGAATGGGACCTCAACCCGGAATGATCCGGCCAACCCGCGCGGCCGACCGTCTAGCACAAGCCGAACATGGCGCGGCCGGTCGAGATCCAGCATGACCCCACTGACGTCGGCTCGGATCGTGATGAACTGGATCCGGGACGCGACGACTGCTTCGAATCGGCCGGCCGACACCTCGACCACGTCCTCGGCCCCAGGCAACACCCTAGCAAGTGCCGCGGCATCCAGGAGGACGGTCCAGATCGCCTCCGCAGATGCACCGATCTCGCGGACTTCTTCCAGCAACAGGCTCACGATCGCGTCAGACCAGCGACGCGGCGACGCTGTCGCCGACTCGCCTGCCGGAATCCGCGCAACGAAGGTGATCGATGTCCGGAGCTGCACAGCAGCCAACAGCCCATAGCCCCGGCATGGACAGTCGGCCATCGTCGGACACCATCGCGCGCCCACCAGCGCTCGAGTCGACGAGGCCCAGGCTGCGTAGCAAGAAGGGTTGAGCGAGCAGTCGATCGGCCATTACCAGGGTGTCGCAGGCGATCCACCGATCTCCGACATGGACGGCCTCAAGGCGTCCCAGTCCGCGTACTTCGTCGGGTATCACGTCAACCTGATCGACAGCCTCAGCACCGTAGGCGAGGAGCGCGGTGGCGATCCGCGCCGCGCTGAGTCCGCCGCCAACAACCACAATCCGACGACCCGGCAGGAGCCCTTGGGCGAGGGCGATGTCCACAAGGTCGGCGGTGAAGATGCCGCTGGGTCGCGGCCCACTGATGGCGCGATGCTCACGTGGTTCGACATAGCCACCGGTGGCCAGGATTACCGCGGCGCTGCGAAGGTCCCACGCCCCACGTTCAGCCTGGACGAGCACCCGCCAGGCGGCGCCCTCCGGGACGAGCCCAACCGCCGTGCCGTGCATCGTGGCGGAGTCGCAACTAACGGCGCACCGATCCACCACGATCGCGTTGAGCCCCGCCCTGGCGATCTGATGCTGAGCAGCACGACCAGCGTGACCGCCGCCCACGATGACCACGTCCGCCAACGCATCGATCTGCTCCTGGAGCTCAGCGATGAGGCTGGTCGGGCGATTGTTGGCCGCGACGAACAGCCAAGATCCGGGTCCGGACTTGTTGATCTCGGGCACAGGCAGACCGCGTTCGGCCGCGAGGATGGTCGCCACCTGGGGTAGGCACTGGTTCCCCTGGCAATCGCCAAACGCGACGCCGGATCGGCGTTTCACGGCGTCGAGGGTCGTTGGGACAACGCCGGCTCGGCACGCCGCGAGCACCTCGCCTCGACCGACCGACCGGCACAGGCATACGATCTCGCCGGCCTCGGCATCCAGGAAGGACTGTCTGGCCTTGACCGACCCTGCCGCTGGGGACCAACCCCGAGCTCGCAATGCGTCATGGACGACCAGTTCGGCAACGGCCGGCGAGGCGGTGACCCCGGTGGACCGGATCCCGGCCACGATCCACAAGCGATCACCGGCAGCTGACGGGCGAAGGATGTAGTCGCCCGTCGACGAGACGGTGCGCAGCCCGGCGAACGCCCGAATCGGGCGGGCCTGGTCCAGCGCCGGGACCAGTTGCCGGCACGCTTCCAGGATTTGACGCCTGCCGCTCGCATCGGTCGACCGATCGTCCTTGTCCACTTGGTCGACCGCCGTTGGTCCGAGCAGCAGGCCGCCGAACACGATCGGAGTGAGGAGCATCCCCTTGCCCATCGGCCCGGGAATAGGCAGCACGATCCGGTCAACGCCGTAGGACTCCTCGCTGACCAGGAACTGACCCTTGCGCGGGGAGACCTGGAACGTTCCATCGCCCGCAGTGGCGGCCAGGATGTCGGCCTGGAGACCGGCGCAATCGAAGACCTGCTCGGCCACGATCGACGTGCGATCTGCCAGCAAGACGTCCACCGATCCGACCGATACCGTCAACTGAATGACCGGCCTGCCAGTGATCACCTGGGCGCCACCGGCAAGCGCTGCCTCGGCATAGGCCCGGGTCAGCCAGAATGGATCAACGATGCTCTCGCCAGGGATGGACAGGGCAGCGATCACCTCTGGATGAAGGTACGGCGCCGTTTGTCGAAGCTCGGCGCCCTGGATGAGGGACGTGGCGACGCCGTTGGCGGATGCAGCCACCTGGACCTCGTTGGTGAGCCGCCACTGCTCGTCCACCGTGCGAGCCACCATCAGGGCCCCCACAGCAACGAAGGGAACGCTCAGTGCTTCAGCGAGCTCGGGCCACAGTGCGCGAGCGCGGGCGACCAGGCGCGCCTCGATCGTGCCCGGCTTGGTGTCAAACCCGGTATGGACGATCGCGCTGTTGGCCTTGCTGGCTCCCTCGCCAAGGTCGGACTGGGCCTCGACAAGGACCGCCTGAACACCGCGCCGGGTCAGTTCGTAGAGAACGGCACAGCCAATGACCCCGCCGCCTACAACCACAGCCTGGACACGTGCCGGCGCCAAATTGCCGATCAAATTTGGTCCGGTGGCGAGTCCGCCGCAGCGACCGGCTGGAGCCTCGGGCGGAGGCGATCGAGCACTTCGATCATCAGCCTGATGTCGTCGCCCATCACCGCGTCTGCGCCGATCTCGATGCTTGAGACGAGGTCGTTCTCCTCGGTTGTGGGCCATGACCACAGCGCGACGTCGTTCGCGTGGAGCGTGTCCACGAGATCGCGAGTCAGATAGCGGTGATGGACCTGGAGGATCGGGGAGCGCAGGGCCATGGCCTGACTCGCCGCGTTCTCCGGGTCGGGCGGGACGTCATCAGGCAGGCGCTCCGGGGCCAGGACCAACTCCGGGGCAATCGTCGTGGCCAGTGCCAGGGCTTCGTGGTCGTAGCCCGACATCAAGGCAAACCCGAGGGCGTCCCGTTCGATCAAGAGTGTCACCAGTGCTCGGGCGGTATCGGCCATCTCGACCGGCCCGTCAGCCTTGACTTCGAAGCAGACCAGGACCCCGGCTTCGCGGATGAGCTCCAGGGTCTCCCGGGTCGAGGGGATCGACAGCCCCCTGAAGCTTGGATCGAACCATCCGCCAGCATCAAGACCGGCGAGGTCGGCCATCGTCGCGTCCCGGACACGTCCTTGACCGCTGGTCGACTGGCCCAGGGTCGTGTCGTGGATCATGACCAGTTGGCCGTCACGGGTCATGTTGACGTCCGCCTCGATCATCTCTGCGCCCAGCTCGATGGCCGCCCGATACGCCGCCATCGTGTTGTCCGGGAAGGCGATCGAGTGACCCCGGTGGGCGATCGCTAGTGGCCGATCCGGTCGGCGCCAGTCGTTGATCATGGGCGGATCTCCCCTTCGGTGCTGTCTGATGCCAACAGGACCACCACCTCACTGGTGGCGAACAGGACGGTTTCGGGCTGTTCATTGAGCAGCTGGAAGCGCCATCTGCCCGTCGCGTGGATTCGGAGCACCTGGCCGGCGACGTCCACTTCAAGGCGCAGGCTGTCGCCGATGAACACCAGCTCCCGAACGCGGCCCTCGAACACGTGCTGGTAGCGGCCACGGTCCTGCTCATCGATGACTTCGAGGTCGTCGGGGCGCATGCTCAGGACGACGGGTGCACCGATCCTGACGGCTGTTGGGGCCGGCACGTGGAGCGTGCTGCCCAGCGCCCGGACCTCCGCCTGGCCGTCGGGCAAAACGGCCAGGACCGTGGCTGGCACCAGGTTCGTGCTGCCCACGAAACCCGCGACGAACGGGTCCCTGGGTCGCCGATAGACCTCCGTTGGCGAGCCCAGCTGGGCAATCCGGCCAGCATCCATGACGATCACGGTGTCGGCTAGCGAGAGCGCCTCACGCTGATCGTGGGTCACCATCAGGGTTGTCTTGTGAGTTCGACGCTGGACCTCGGCGATGACGTCTTTCAGCTCGTCGCGGAGCTTCGCATCGAGGGCGCTCAGTGGCTCGTCCAGGAGCAGGATCGGCGGGTCCGGGGCAAGCGCCCGGGCGATGACGACCCGCTGGGCCTGACCTCCGGATAGCTGACTCGAGAGCCGGTGCTCGAGGCCCTCGAGATGGACGAGCTCCATCATCTGGGCAACCCGTCGGCCAATCTCCGCGGCGGGCACGTGGCGCAGCTTCAGGCCCCAACCGATGTTCTCGCGGACGGTGTAGTTGGGGAACATCGAGGGCCGTTGGAACACATAGCCAACACCACGTCGGTGGGCCGCGATATCCGTGGCGTCCCGATCACCCAACCAGATTCGCCCGCCGGTGGGCGCTTCCAGGCCGGCCACCATTCGCAGGATGGTTGTCTTGCCCGAACCCGATGGGCCTAGCAGGACGGCAAACTCTCCGGCCTGCACTTCGAAGCTGACCGCGTCCACAGCCGTCACCGAACCGAAGCGTTTGGTGGCTGCATCGACCCGGATCGCCGCGCCGATGGACAGGTGCTCGCTCAAATCAGCAACCCCCGGAAGCGTTTCCTGGTGATGAGGTAGCCGGTCATGACCAGGGCCATCACAACGGCTTCCACGAGCAGGGCTTCAGCTGCCGTGCGCGGAGTCAGGCCGTGGCGCTGCAGGTCGATGAAGATCTCGACGGTGCCGGTCAGCGACTGGGAGCGACCCAGGAACAGGGGTCCCAGGAACGCAGTCGA
>JBBRIV010000077.1:0-11585 GCA_038220425.1 Candidatus Limnocylindrales bacterium | reverse complement strand
CCGCTGATCGCTGCCGACGCGAGCGCCCCGCTCATCCCGAAGAAGACCGCGCCCTCCAGGGCGAGGATTGGATAGACGAAGAAGCCGATCCAGTCCGGGCTGCCCAACAGCCCCTGGCCGATCAGGTAGCCGACGGCCGAGTCAACCGCGAAAGCTGCCACCGCGAAGCGCTGCCAAGCGGCGGCACTGCGCGCGCCGCGCATCCAGAAGACCTGGACCAGGATCAGGGCGCCCATGAGCAGGAAGGCCGAGGCCAGGGCGACCGGCTCGGAGTGCTCGTAGAACGGCGCGAGGCCGGCCACGCCGACCAGGCCGACCAGCCGGATAACCAGCATCCAGCGCTGGAAATCGAACTCGGCGACGGAGGCGCCGATGCGCGCTGCCGGGTGGGTGTTGACCCGACCCTGGCTCCGCCAGCGCCCGGCATCGAGCACCCGGCGCAGCCGGCCACGGCGCGAGCCGGTACGGGCCGCGGGATCTTCAAGAATCGTCCCGGGCAGTCCCTGGGCACCCACCTGGGTCGGTTCCACAGTCCCTCCGAAAATGCTCGATGGCAGAAGACGCAGTCTCGGCCCGGCGACCTTCGGCAGGCCATCACCCGATCGTACCGGTGGCTCGACGCCACGTGTCGGGTGGGAACGGCCGCACTCAGCGCGCTCCGGGCGACGATGATGGAGCCGTGACCAGCGACAGCCCCCGCCGCCGACCTCGCCGGGTGGCCGGCGGGATTGCCCAGCTGCCCTGGCGCACGGTCAGCAACCCCTTTCGTCCGGTCGAGATCCTCAGCGCGGACCAGGTCGAGACGATCCACCGGGCGTCGCTCAGGATCCTGCGCGAGATCGGTTTCGAGGTCCTGGGCGATCGGGCCCTGGACCTGTTTGCCGCGGCCGGTGCGACGGTCGATCGGTCGCGCCGGTCGGTTCGGCTGGATGACGGGCTGGTCGAGTCGCTCGTCGCCCAGGCCCCAGCCCAGTTCCGGCTGTATGCCCGCAATCCCGAACGGGACGTGACCCTGGGCGGCAACAACGTCGTGTTCAGCTCGGTCGGCGGACCGGCCTTCGTGACCGACATCGACCGAGGCCGGCGGGCCGGTAACTTCGCCGACTTCGTCGACTACGTCAAGGTCATCTCCAGCCTCAACATCGTCCACCAGGAGGCCGGTGGCCCGCTCGAGCCCAACGACCTGCCGGTGCCCACCCGCCACCTGGACATGTACGAGGCGCTGATCGGGCTGCTGGACAAGACCTGGCATTGCCTGGGGTCGGGCCGGCAGGTGGTCGACGACGCGATCGAGATGACCTGCCTGAGCCGCCAGGTCGACCGCGACGAGCTGGTCCGGCGGCCCAGCCTGATCACGATCATCAATACCAACTCACCGCTCCGCCTGGATGGACCAATGTCGGATGGCCTGATCGAGATGGCCCTCCACGGCCAGCCGGTGGTGGCCACTCCGTTCACCCTGGCCGGGGCGATGACGCCGGTTTCGCTGGCCGCGGCGATTGCCCAGCAGAACGCCGAGGCGCTCTTCCTGGTGGCCCTCGCCCAGATCGTCCGGCCGGGCAGCCCGATGGTCTACGGCGCCTTCACCTCGAACGTGGACATGCGCTCGGGCGCGCCGGCCTTTGGGACGCCCGAATACGTGAAAGGCGCCCTGGCCAGCGGCCAGATGGCCCGCCGCTACGGGCTGCCCTGGCGATCGTCGAACGTGACGGCCTCCAACGTCGTCGATGCCCAGGCCGCCTATGAATCGGAGATGGCCGTGTGGGGCGCCCTGATGGGCGGGGTCAACCTGCTCTACCAGGGGGCCGGCTGGCTGGAAGGCGGCCTGACGGCGTCATTCGAGAAGCTGATCATCGACGCCGAGATTCTCCAGATGATGGCCGAGGTCATGGTTCCGTTCACCGTGGACCAGGCCGAGCTGGGCTTCGAGGCGATGGTCGATGTCGGGCCGGGCGGCCACTTCTTCGGCACGGCCCACACCCTCGAGCGCTACGAGACAGCCTTCTATCGGCCGCTCGTCTCGGACTGGCGCAACTTCGAGACCTGGCACGAGGACGGCGCCCGAACCGCGACCGAGCGAGCCAACGGCATCTGGAAGGGGCTCCTGGCCGAGTTCCAGGCGCCCGACCTGGACCCGGACATCAGGGCTGAGCTGGCCGCCTACGTGGCCCGCCGCAAACGCGCCATCGAACGCGGAAGCTGAGGCCACGGGTCATCGCTGCTAGCATCGCCGGGATGGCCGCAACCCAGTTCGACTTCATCATCGTCGGCGGCGGTTCGGCTGGATCCGCCCTTGCCAATCGGCTGAGTGCCGACCCGGCCAACCGGGTGCTGGTCCTGGAGGCCGGCCGGCCGGACTACCTGTTCGACGTGTTCGTGCACATGCCGGCGGCCCTGGCCTTTCCCATCGGCAGCCGCTACTACGACTGGAAGTACGAATCGGAGCCCGAGCCGTTCATGAACGGCCGCCGGATCTATCACGCCCGGGGCAAGGTGCTGGGCGGCTCGAGCAGCATCAACGGGATGATCTTCCAGCGCGGCAATCCGCTCGACTACGAGCGCTGGGCGGCTGATCCGGGGATGGCCAGCTGGGACTACGCCCATTGCCTGCCCTACTTCAAGCGGATGGAGAACTGCCTGGCCGCGGCGGCCGACGATCCCTGGCGCGGCCACGAGGGCCCCCTGGTCCTGGAGCGTGGCCCGGCCACCAACCCGCTCTTCGGGGCCTTCTTCAAGGCCGTCCAGGAGGCCGGCTACCCGCTGACCGACGACGTCAACGGCTATCGCCAGGAGGGCTTCGCGGCGTTCGATCGGAACATCCATCGGGGCCGCCGGCTGAGCGCCGCCCGGGCATACCTGCACCCGGTGATGAACCGGCCGAACCTGACGGTCGAGACGCGCGCCTTCGTGACCAGGATCCTGTTCGAGGGCCGTCGCGCGGTTGGGGTTGAGCTGGCCGGTGGGCGCCGGATCCGGGGCGGCGAGGTGATCCTGTGCGGCGGCGCGATCAACTCGCCCCAGCTCCTGCAGCTGTCGGGCGTGGGCAACGCAGCCGAGCTGGCCGCGCTGGGGGTCGAGGTGGTGCACGACCTGCCGGCGGTCGGCGAGCACCTCCAGGACCACCTCGAGGTCTACATCCAGTACAAGAGCCTGCAGCCCGTCTCGATGCAGCCGATCACCCAGAAATGGCGCCGGCCATGGATCGGCTTCAAGTGGCTGTTCCTGCGGCGCGGTCCGGGTGCCACCAACCATTTCGAGGGTGGCGGGTTCGTGCGCGGCAATGACCAGGTCCGTTACCCCAACCTGATGTTCCATTTCCTGCCCCTGGCGATCCGCTACGACGGCACGGGCACGACCAGCGGCCACGGCTACCAGGTCCACATCGGGCCGATGTATTCGGACTCGCGCGGCTCGGTCAAGATCACCTCGCTCGACCCGGTCGTCCACCCGGCACTGCGCTTCAACTACCTGTCGACCGACCAGGACCGGCGCGAGTGGGTCGAGGCGATCCGGGTTGCCCGGGGGATCCTCAACCAGCCGGCCTTCGAGCCGTTCAACGCCGGTGAGACGTCGCCCGGCCGGGCCGTCGAGACCGACGCCGAGATCCTCGATTGGGTGGCCCACGACGCCGAGACGGCCCTCCATCCTTCGTGCACCAACCGGATGGGCACCGACGCTGACTCGGTCCTCGATCCGCTGACCATGCGCGTCCACGGCCTCGACGGGCTGCGGGTGGTGGACGCCTCGTCGATGCCCTACGTCACCAACGGCAACATCTACGCGCCGGTGATGATGCTGGCCGAGAAGTCGGCCGACCTGATCCTGGGCAACACCCCCCTGCCGCCCGAGCCCACCCCGTTCTACCGGCACGCGACGGGGATGCCCCTGGCCTAAGGCCGCTGGCGTAGGCCGCTGGCGTCAAGCCCTCAGAATGCTCATGCACCGAGCACGGCCAGCCTTTGGACGCCCGGACGCCCGGACGCGATGCGCCGCCGAGGAGCACATGCCCGACACCGGGACGGCGACACAGTCTCGTAACGGTGCGCCTCTATCCTTGACGAAACGTAGTTGGACAAGGTGAGGGATCAGATGGACGTCGGGATGATCGGGCTTGGTCGGATGGGTGCCAACATGTCGCGCCGGCTCGTCCGAAATGGGCACCGGGTGGTTGGCTATGCCCGCCATGCCGAGACCGTCGAGGGCTTCAAGGCGGATGGCGCGATTTCGGCCGGAGCCACCTCGCTCAAGGACCTGGTCGATCAGCTGCCGGCCCCGCGGGTGGTCTGGCTGATGGTTCCGGCCGGCTCGGTCGACGCGACCCTGGCCGACCTCGTGCCCCTCCTTGGCAGCGGCGACGTGATCGTCGACGGCGGCAACTCCTACTACCGGGACGACCTGCGCCGTGGCCACGACCTCGCAGGCAAAGGCATCGAATACCTCGATGTCGGGACGAGTGGCGGGGTGTGGGGCCTTGAGCGCGGCTACTGCCTGATGATCGGCGGCCCGGACGACGGCGTTGCCCGGCTCGAGCCGCTGTTCAAGTCGCTGGCCCCCGGCGTGGCCTCGGCCGGCCGCACGCCCGGCCGGACCGGCGAGCCCGACGCTGCCGAGCAGGGCTACCTGCATTGCGGGCCCAGCGGCGCCGGCCATTTCGTGAAGATGGTCCACAACGGGATCGAGTACGGCCTGATGGCCGCCTACGCCGAGGGTCTCAACATCCTGCGCCATGCCGGTGCCGGCCTGGAGGGCCGGCCGGTCGACGCCGAGACCGCGCCCCTGCGTGAGCCCGAGCTGTACCAGTACACCCTCGACCTGCCGGCCGTGACCGAGGTCTGGCGACGCGGCAGCGTGGTTGCCTCATGGCTCCTGGACCTGACGGCCCAGGCGTTCCTGGCCAGCCCCAACCTGGACGGCTTCGCCGGGCGGGTGTCCGATTCGGGCGAGGGTCGCTGGACAAGCATCGCGGCGATCGACGTGAGCGCCCCGGCGCCGGTCCTGACCACCGCCCTGTATTCGCGCTTCACCTCGCGCGGCGAGTCGGACTTTGCCGACCAGGTCCTGTCGGCGATGCGGATGGGCTTTGGCGGTCATCTCGAGACCAAGGCGTGACCGCCGTCCTGTCGGACGCGTTCGTCTTCTTCGGGGCCACCGGTGACCTCGCCTTCAAGCAGATCTTCCCGGCCCTGGCCGGCCTGATCCGGGACGACGGCTTCGACCTGCCGATCATCGGCATCGCCCGCTCGGGCGACCTGGACGCGCTCAAGGCCCGGGCCCGGGCCAGCCTCGAGGCGAGCGGCCGGCTGGACGAAGCGGTCCTCGCCAGGCTGCTCAATCAGCTCCGCTACGTCAAGGGCTCGGACGACGACATCGAGACCTTCAAGGCCCTGCGCAGCGAGCTCGGCGACGCCGCTCGTCCGCTCCACTACCTGGCGATCCCGCCGGCGCTGTTCGAACCGGTCATCGACAACCTCAAGCGCTCGGGCTGCGCGACCGGGGCGCGGATCATCGTCGAGAAGCCGTTCGGCCGTGACCTGGCCAGCGCGCGTTCCCTGAACTCTACCGTGCATAAGGCGTTCGGCGAGGCCTCGATCTTCCGAATTGACCACTACCTGGGCAAGGAGCCGGTCCAGAACCTGCTCTATTTCCGCTTCGCCAACTCGTTCCTGGAGCCGATCTGGCGGCGGGAATACGTATCGAGCATCCAGATCACGATGGCCGAACAGTTCGACGTGGCCGACCGCGGGGCGTTCTTCGACCAGGCCGGCACGATCCGCGATGTGGTCCAGAACCACCTCCTCCAGGTGATCAGCCTGCTGGCCATGGAAGCGCCCTCGGGGCAGACTCCCGAGGCTGTGCGCAACCAGCAGTTCAAGGTCCTCGATTCGCTCCGACCGCTACGACCCGAGGATGTGGTCCGCGGCCAGTACCGGGGCTATCGGTCGGTCAAGGGCGTCGCCCCCGACTCCACCGTGGAAACCTTCGTGGCGCTCCGCCTGCATCTCGATACCTGGCGCTGGGGCGGCGTGCCGATCTACCTCCGGGCGGGCAAGGCCCTGCCGGTGACCGCCACCGAAGTCCTCGTCGAGCTGCGTCAGCCACCTGAGATGGTCTTCCACGAGGTCGAGCCGCCAGATGGCAACAACCTGCGCTTCCGGCTTACCCCGGACATGTCGATCTCGCTCGGGGCCCGGGCCAAGCGGCCCGGCGAGGCGATGCTCGGCGAGGCGGTCGAGCTGTTCGCCCGCCACCAGAGCGGCAGCGAGCGGCCGCCCTACCAGCGCCTGATCGGCGATGCCCGGAAGGGCGACCAGAGCCTCTTCGCCCGGGAGGATTCTGTCGAGGCGGCCTGGCGGGTGATCGATCCCGTCCTCAAAGCCGAGCCGCCGGTCCACGAGTACGTCATGGGCAGCTGGGGACCCGCCGCGGCCGCCAGCATCCTGGCCCCGGGCGATCACTGGCACGACCCCGAGGCATCGACATGACAACAGATCTCAGTAAGCCGTTCTTCGGCTACCACATGCCCAACTTCACCTTCCCGGGCGTTCCCGACGACCAGCTGTTCGGGCGGGTCGTGGAGCTGGCCCAGGCAGCTGAGGCCGCCGGGTTCGGGCTCGTCACGGTGATGGACCACTTCAACCAGATCACCGGCGTGGGCACGCCGGACCAGCCGATGCTCGAGGCGTACGCCGCGCTGGCCGGGATCGCCATGAGCACGACCCGGGTCCGCCTGGGCACCCTGGTGACCGGCGTCACCTATCGCAACCCGGCGCTCCTGGCCAAGACCGTCACCACCCTCGACATCGTCAGCGGCGGCCGGGCGATCCTGGGGCTCGGGGCAGCCTGGAACGAAGCCGAGCATATCGGCTTTGGCTTCGAATTCCCGCCGATTGGCGAGCGGATGGATCGGCTGGGCGAGGCGCTGGCGATCTGCCGGCTGATGTTCACCCAGGACGAACCCAGTTTCGAGGGCCGCCATTTCCGAATCGACCACGCGCTCAACCGGCCCCGACCGATCCAGCCCGGTGGGCCGCCCATCTTGGTCGGCGGCACGGGTGAGCGCCGGACGCTTCGCCTGGCCGCTGAGTTCGCCGATCTCACCCACTGGTTTGCCGGCTCCATCGAGAGCCTCCAGCACAAGACCGAGGTGCTCGAACGCCATTGCGCGGAGCTCGGCCGCGATCCCGCGACGATCATCAAGACGATCGGCTCGCCGGTCATCCCGGTGGCCAGCGAAGCCCAGGCGCGAGAACGCCTTGAGCAGATTCCGCCAGAACGCCGGGCGGCCCTCACGGCCGCCACGCCAGAGCGGGCCGCCGAGCTCCTGTCGGGCTATGTCGCAGCCGGCTTCACCGGCTTCACCTTCGGCAACACGATGCTGCCGACCGTCGAGTCGATCGCGCTGGCCGGCGAGACCCTGCGCCTGCTTGGCTAGTCGTACGATGGCCGGGTAGGAGGCGCTCAATGTTCGTACCCCTGTCGGTCCTGGAGTTTCGCGACCGGGCGGCGGCGTTCTTCCCCGACAAGATCGGCGTGATCGACGGCGAGCAGCAGTACACCTACCGCGAGTTCGCCGAGCGGACCCATCGCCTGGCCAATGCCCTCCAGGGGCTGGCTGTCGCCGCCGGCGATCGGATCAGCTTCATCACCTACAACACGCACCACCTGCTCGAGGCCTACTACGGGGTAATCGAGGCCGGAGCCGTCCTGAACCCGATCAACATCCGGCTGGCGCCGCACGAGATCGCCTACATCCTGGACCACGCCGAATCGAAGGTGGTCGCCTTCCACCGCGACTTCCTGCCCCTGGTGGAGGCCATCGCTCCGGGCCTGGCTCGGCGGCCCGTCTTCGTGATCCTGGACGGCCCGGCCGGCGGCATCGCCGATCACGAGTACGAGGGTCTGCTGGCCTCTGGCTCAGCCGAGCCGCTCACGCCCGAGATCGACGAGACCGCCATGGCCGAGCTGTTCTACACGAGCGGCACGACCGGCCTGCCCAAGGGCGTCGCGATGACCCACCGCGAGCTGTACCTCCACGGACTGGTCGCCCAGCATGGTCTGGGCTTCACCGAGGACGACGTGATCCTCCACGTCGTGCCCCTCTTCCATGTGAACGGCTGGGGCGTGCCCCACTTCCTGACGATGATCGGCGGGCGCCACGTGATGCTCCGGCGGTTCGACCCGGGCGCCCTGATGGAGCTGGTCCAGCGCCACTCGGTCAGCCGCCTCCTGGCGGTGCCATCCATCTTCACGGCCATCCTGAACCATCGCGACCGGGCCAGGTTCGACTTGTCCAGCCTGCGCCAGGTGATCATCGGCGGCTCGCCGGCCTCGCCCGCCCTGGTCAGCTCCCTGGAGGCCGAGCTGGGTGTCCAGGCGATCGTGGGCTACGGCCTGACCGAGACTTCGCCGATCATCACCCTCGCCCAGCCGCGCCGGACGCTGTCCGAAAGCGAGCCGGCCGAGCGGCGCCAGCAGCGCCAATCGATGACCGGCTGGGCGATCCCCGGCGTCCGGATCCGGGTCGTCGACGGCGCCGGGCACGACGTTCGGCCGGATGGCGACCAGATTGGCGAGATCGTGGTCCGGGGCAACACCGTGATGGACGGCTACTACCGCGATCCGGAGGCCACTGCGAGCGCCATCCGCGACGGCTGGCTCCATACCGGCGACATGGCCACGATCGATGACGCGGGCTACCTCCTCATCAAGGACCGGTCCAAGGACATCATCATCTGTGCCGGCGAGAACATCTCATCGGTCGAGATCGAGACGGCGATCGGGGCGCATCCGAGTGTCCTGGAGTGTGCGGTGATCGCCGCCCCGGATGACAGGCGGGGCGAGGTGCCGGTCGGGATCGTGGTCCTCAAGCCCGACACCAGCCTTACCGAGAAGGAGCTCAAGGCGTTCTGCCGAACGCGCCTGGCCGGCTTCAAGGTGGCTCGCGAGATCCATTTCCGGGAGGCCCTGCCCAAGGGTGGCACCGGCAAGATCCTGAAAGCCGAGCTGCGCGAACCGTTCTGGTCGGGACTGGTCAGCCGCGTCCACTAGCCGGGCTTCGTGCGGCCGGGCCATGACCCATGGCGGTGCGGATTGGTCCGATGGGGTGATGGTCCGGCCGTAAGTGGCGGTCCACGATGACCACCCGCACGGAAGATGCTCGTGAGACTCGCCATCAAGCGTTCCAGGGTCCGACTCGCGTCGGGCCGGTTCGCCGGGATCCTGTCCGGGATCCTCATCTTCAGCCTCGCTGCCTCGATTGCGCCCGGCCAGGTCTGGGCCGCTTCGAATGCGCCCGTCAAGCCCGCCTCGGCGGTCGCCGCAACGAGCTGCGCCGGAATTTCGGTGAGCAGTCCGAGCTGCCCCAAGAGCCGGGCCGCGGTCGCCACCGTCGGGCCGCTCGAGGGGCTGGACGTCAGCCGCTGGCAGGCCACGATCAACTGGCCGATGGTCAAGGCGGCGGGCAAGCAGTTCGTGGTGATGAAGGCAACCGAGGGCACCGGCTACGTCGATCCGATGTACGCCACGAACCGGGCCGGGGCGATGGCCGTGGGCATCCCGATGGCCGCCTATCACTTCGCCTCGCCCGACACCAGCCCCAATGAAGCGGTCCTGGAGGCCGATCACTACGTCGCCGTCGCGGGCCTGACGGCCGGCAACCTGGTGCCGGCGCTGGACCTGGAACAGACCGGTGGCCTGGCTCCGGCAGCCCTCCAGGTGTGGGTCCGGAGCTGGCTGGACGAGGTCTTCCTCAAGCTCGGCATCCGGCCGATGATCTACGTCAGCCCCAACTTCTGGAACGTCCGGATGGCCAACAACACGAGCATCGCGATGGCCGGCTATCGGACCCTGTGGGTGGCCAACTGGGGCGTCACCAGCCCGGCGGTTCCGGGCGCCAACTGGGCCGGCTACGGCTGGACGTTCTGGCAATACACCGACTGTGGCCATGTTGCCGGGATCACCACCGGCTGCGTGGACCTGGACCGGTTCAACGGCACCGACCTGACCTCGGTCACCTACAACCCGACGTTCAGCGTGGTCGCCGGACCGACCAGCCAGTCGATCATGCGCGGCGCGACGACGACGTTTGCGATCACGATCAACCGCAGCGAGTTCGTGCCACCGGTCACCCTCAGTCTGACCAGCCCTTTGCCGGCCGGGACAACGGCCTCGTTCAGCCCGAACCCGGTGGTGGGCAGCACCTCGACCCTGACGATCAGCACCTCGAACGTGCCCACCGTGACCCCACCGGGAATCGTCACGCCCACGATCAGCGGTGTGGGCGGCGGCCTGACCCGGACGACCCTGGCCAACCTGACCGTGCTGCCGGCCCTGCCCGACGCCCCAACGGCGGCCGTGGCCACGGCGCTCGACGCCTCGGCCTTCGTGACCTGGGCGCCGCCGGCCAATGACGGCGGCGGGACGATCGCGAGCTATGCCGTGACCTCGGCGCCCGGCGGCCGGACCTGCACCGCGACCGGGACCGTTTCGTGCATCGTGGCCGGCCTGCTCAACGGCACGGCCTACACCTTCACGGTCGTGGCCCGCAACGTATCGGGGGCCGGAATCGGATCCACGGCCAGCCCGGCGGTCACGCCCGTGCCGTCGATCCCCGGCGCGACCTACTTTGGACTGGGCCCAAGCCGGCTGGTGGATACCCGCTACCACGTCGGCCTGACCAGCGCGTTGAAGGCCGGAGTCGCCAACACCTTCCAGGTCACCGGCAAGGTGGGGGTTCCGACCGGGGCGGTGGCCGTCACCGGCAACCTGACCGTCGTATCCCAGTCGGCGCCGGGCTTTGTGGCCCTGACCAGCGTGGCCACCAGGACGCCGGCCACCTCCACGATCAACTTCCCGACCGGCGACCTGCGGGCCAACGGGGTCACGATCCCGCTCGGGCCGGGCGGCAAGCTGGGCATCACCTATATCGCCAAGGCGGGCGCCACGACACAGGTGATCTTCGACGTGACCGGCTACTTCCTGCCGGGCGCGTCCGGGGCCAGCTACTTCGGGATCACGGCCAACCGGGTCCTGAATACGGACAAGCTGATCGGCCTGGCCGGTGCGCTCAAGGCCAATGTCGCCAACACGTTCCAGGTCACCGGCGTAGGCGCCCAGCCCGGACTCCAGGTCCCGGCCGGGGCGGTGGCCGTGACCGGCAACCTGACCGTGGTCAACGCATCGGCCGCCGGCTACCTGGCCCTGACCAGCGTGGCCACCAGGACACCGACCACCTCCACCCTCAACCTGCCGGCTAACGATATTCGGGCGAACGGCCTGACCATCCCACTGGGACCGGGCGGCAGCCTCGGCTTGATCTACAGGGCCAGCGGCGGCGCGACGGCCAGGGTGATCTTCGACGTGACCGGCTACTTCCTGCCCGGCGCTACTGGAGCGAGCTACTTCGGCCTGACCCCCAACCGACTCCTCGACTCATCGACCAGGCTGGGCCTGGGCGGCCCGCTCAGGGTGGGTTCCAATCCGGCCTTCCTGGTCACCGGGCGCTCGCCCAATCCAACCCTGGATGTCCCGGCCGGCGCGGTGGCCGTCACCGGCAACCTGACCGAGGTCAAGCCGACCGCGCCGGG
>JBBRIV010000076.1:0-11639 GCA_038220425.1 Candidatus Limnocylindrales bacterium | reverse complement strand
GATGGGTTCGGGGCGCAGAGCATGACGGCGCCGTTGCTCGATGTCCTGGTGAAGCGCCCTGGCCCGGCCTTCGGGCGAGCCTTCGACGACCCCGCCCACGGCTTCCTGCACCCCGTGAACCTGGCGACCGCCCAGCGCGAGCACGATGCGTTCGTGGCGCTCCTGGCTGGCCTGGGTCCCCGGGCCCATGAGCTGGACGCGGAGACGCTCAGTCCGGACCTTGTCTACCTGTTCGACCCGCTCCTGGTCGGCGACCGCGGCGCGATTCCGCTCCGGGCGGGCAAGCCCAATCGACGGGGCGAAGAGGCACTGGTCGAGGGCTGGGTCAACGGCCAGGGCATTCCCACCCTGGGCCGGATCGAGCCACCGGGCACCATCGAAGGTGGCGATACGTTCTGGCTTCGGCCGGACCTGCTGTGCATTGGCCGGACCCTGCGCACGAACCAGTCCGGCGCCGAGCAGCTGGCCACGATTGTCGGCGGCGACGTCCGGATCTTCGACGTTCCCTACTGGCGCGGGCCGGCCGAGCTGATCCACCTCCTGTCGGTGATCTCGCCGGTCGCCGACGACCTGGCCGTCGTCTACCCGCCGCTCCTGCCCGTGGGCCTGTGGCAGCTCCTCGCCGACCTCGGGATTCGGCTGATCCCGGTGTCCGATGCCGAGTTTGCCACCCTCGGCTGCAACGTCCTGGCCGTCCGACCCGGGGTGGTGATCCTGGCCGAGGGCAACCCCACGACGGCCGCCGCCCTGGCCGCCGCCGGCTGCGAAGTCCATACCTATACGGCGACCGAGATCGGCCTGAACGGCTCGGGCGGACCCACCTGCCTCACCCGTCCGCTCCGGCGCGAGACCCAGCGGTGACGATCGAGTGACCGGTCGGCTGAGCGCGATCGAGCAGGCGGCTTTCGACTCGATCGAGCCGGCGCGCATCGAACGCGATCTGCGCACGATCCTGGCGATCCCCAGCGTGACCGGCGAGGAAGAAGCGGTCCAGGCGGCGATGGCTGAGCTGATGGACGAGGCGGGCCTGGCCGTGCAGGTCGTGGCTACCGACCCGCTCGCGTTCGCCGAGGACCCGGACTGGCCCGGCAGCGAGGTGGATCGGACCACGCTCCCGGTCGTGATCGGGCGAACCGGCCCGGCCGGCGGCCGGCGGGTCATCGTCCTGGGCCACGTGGATGTCGTTCCCGTCGGCGACGAGACGCTCTGGCGAACGCCACCCTGGACGCCGACCCTGGTCGACGGCGCCCTGTTCGGCCGTGGCGCGGTCGACATGAAGGGCGGCGTGATCGCCGGGCTCGAGGCCGTCCGGGCGGCTGCCTCGGCGGTCGGCGGCCTGGCTGGCGAGATCCTGTTCGTCACCGTCCCGTCGGAGGAGGACGGCGGCGCCGGGATGCTGGCCGCGATCCGGGCCGGCGTGACCGGAGATGCCGCGGTCATCCCCGAGCCGAGCGGGCTGGATATCGTGACTGCGCATGCCGGTGCGATCACCTTCCGGCTGACGATCACGGGCAAGGCCGCCCACGCCTCAAAGCGCCGAGAAGGTGTCTCGGCGCTGGACAAGCTGGCCGTCCTGACCCAGGCCCTGGCCGCGGATGAGGCGGCTCGCAATGCGGCCGAGACCCGGCCTCGCCTGGCCGCTTTGGGCCTGCCCTACCCCACGATCATCGGCAAGGTCCAGGGCGGTGAGTGGGCGTCGACGGTCATTGACCGGGTGGTGGCCGAGGGTCGCTACGGCGTGCGCCTGGGCGACACCTGGCGTGACGCCTGGGTGCAGCTCCAGGCGGTCATAGGCGCGGCCTGCGCCGGGGACCGGTGGCTGCGGGAGCACCCGGCGAACGTTGAGCTGACCGGCGGGCGGTTCTCGTCGGCCGAGATCGCCGATGACCATCCACTGCCGACCGGCCTGGCCAGTGCCGCCGGCGATGTCCTCGGTCGCGCGCCGGCCTTCCTGGCCGAGCCGTATGGCGCCGACATGCGCCTGCTGATCAACGAGGGCGGTACGCCCACGGTGATGTTCGGCCCGGGCCTGCCCGAGGTGGCCCATGCTGCCAACGAATTCGTGCTCCTGGACGACGTGGTTCGGTGCGCCCGGGCGCTGGCCGTGTGGCTCCTGCGCGAGGTGGGACCGGGCTAGGACCAGCTGGCGCCCGGCTTGGCGCCGGCCGATGCCAGGCGGTGCCAGGACGCACCAGGGGCCTTGCGCTCGCGTGCGATGATCCGGCCATGGTCGAGTACGGCAATGGGATCAGCGGGGTTGCAGGGCAGGTCGCCGGGTCGCACGGCAGCGGCGGTGGGCCCGTGGACATGGGCGCCTCGCTCGGTCAATTCGTGACGAACTCCGTGCACACCCTGTCGACGATGCCGCCGGCCGAGCTGCTGGGAGTCTTCGTCGTGACGATTGTTGGCCTGCTCCTGCTCAAGCGAGCCTTCTGACCCGTCGAGGCACGAGCCAGGCGAAGAGCTAGGCGAAGAGCTCGTCCAGGGCGCTGGCGAAGGCGACCGTGTGGGCATCGACGTCCGCTTCGGTCGTGTCCGGGCACATCAGCGCCATGTTGTGGAAGGGCGTCATCAGGACGCGCCGGTTCATCACGTACAGGTGCAGGAAGCGCTCCAGGTCCGGATCGCTGGCCGCCCACTGGGCCGCGCCGTCGCGCGGCGGTTCCGGCAGGAAGTGGTACTCGGCGCGGCAACCCAGGCGGGTCACGTGCCACGGAATGTTCCGGGCGTGGATGGCCTCGTTGACTCCGGCGGTCCAGCGCTCGGCCAGCGGGATCATCTTCTCGAAGGCGGCATCGGTAAGGACCTCGCCCAGGGTCGCTCGGACCGCGGCCAGCGACAGGGCGTAGCCGGCCAGCGTTCCGCCCACGCCGCCAACATCGGAGTTGTCCGGTTCGAGCATCGCATTGATCCGATCGCCCAGCTTTTCGCTGAAGCCGTAGGTACCGACCGGGATCCCGCCCCCGATCGTCTTGCCGATGACCAGGATGTCGGGTTCCAGCCCGAAGGCCCTGGTGTAGCCACCGGCGCCGGCACAGATCGTGTGGGTCTCGTCGATGATCAGGAGCGTTCCGTATTTGCGGGTGAGCGCGCGGACTCCTTCGAGGTAGCCCGGGTCGGGCAGGACGATCCCGATGTTGGTCAGGGCCGGCTCGATCAGGAAGACCGCCACATCGCGCTGGCTGAGGGCAGCCTCGAGCGCGGGCAGGTCGTTGTAGGGGACGACCCGGGTGGTCAGGATCGGGTCGACCGGCGGGCCCTGGTTGCCCTCACGTGGCTCCACCCGGCCGTCGGGCGCCAGGGTCGCGATCGTCTCGTCGACCGAGCCGTGGTAGCAGAAGTCATGGACGGCGATCTTGGGCCGGCCGGTGACCATCCGGGCCAGCCGGATCGCGAAGCGGTTGGCGTCGGTGGCCGTGATCGTGAACTGCCAGTACTTGAGGCCGAACCGGCGCTGGAGCTCCTCGCCGCACCAGATCGCGTCCTCGGTTGGGAGCATGTGGGTGATCCCGCCGCCGTGGAGCTGGCGCTCAACGGCGTTGACCGTCGCCGGCGCGCTGTGGCCGGCCATGGCACCGGTGTCACCCAGGCAGAAGTCGATGTAGTCGTGGCCGTCGACGTCCCGGAAATGGGCGCCCGCGGCGCTCTCGACGAACAGCGGAAAGCCGCCCGCCCACTTGACCATCCAGCTCATTGGCACGCCGGCCAGCAATGAGTCCCGGGCACGCTCAAAGAGGGCGAGCGATTTGGGGTTGTCGGCGCGGAACTGCTGGATCTCGCGATCCATCAGGACGTTGAGGCGGGCACGGTCGAGAGTTCGAGCTTCAGTCATCAACCAATGATGCCTGCTCGCGGCCGCCCGCGGCGGCTGTTCCGCGCCGTGTCGGGCTAGTTGACCCGACGGTTCAGGCCGCAGATCGGGCAGGTTGCCAGGCCGGTGGCTGAATCGAGCCGGAGGAGGGTTGCGCAACCATTGGTTGAGCAGAAGAGGGGATGGGCCGCGGCCGAACGTCGGCGCATGCGGCGCATCGCCTGGGCGCGCATCGGCGCGCTGGCGGTAGAGGATCGCGTAAGCA
The DNA here is from genome assembly GCA_038220425.1 of Candidatus Limnocylindrales bacterium. GTDB lineage: Bacteria > Chloroflexota > Limnocylindria > Limnocylindrales > CSP1-4 > Palsa-1033. Next base: position 7,563 of record JBBRIV010000076.1, on the reverse strand, counting down.
TTGAGAGAATAACCCTGATTTCTGACCGCTCGAACGGACCCGGGATGGGGATCGGAGCGGACCTTGTTGATTGCCTGGCGCGTCGCGGGAGCATCGGTTTGGTGCTCTTACGTGCGACGCCGCCCGGGCGTTGACATGGCTGAGAATGACCCAGAACACGCGTTCTGTCAAACGGGCCAATCGTCCGGGGTCTGGTTCGCTGGTCCGCCGCGCGTTCCCGGGCACGTGGCGCGACGCGCGCGGCACGCTCCTGGCCGCGTCCCTGCCCACGCTCGCGGCACTGCATCTTGTGCCCGCGTCGTGTCCGAGGCGGGTCCCGAAGCCGGCCCGTGTACCCGGTACATCAAAACCGCTGTTTGCCCCTGAATTCCGGGCAATTCCGGGCCGCGACCTGGGTCAGGCCGCAAGTCCACGCACGAATCGACGGCCTGCCGCCGCCCGAGCTGATCACCGGCGCGCTTGGCCGACTCGAAATTGCTGTTTTGATGTACCGGATACACGCGCCGACCCACGCCTCGGAACCCCTGGGCAGCGCCCCTCGCGGAACCAGGTGCCGGCGCGTGTACTCCATACGTCAAAACCGTCATTTGCCCCTGAACTCGGGACAATTCCGGCCCTTGACCAGGGTCAGGCCCGACTGTTCCGCAGCGTCCACGCACGAATCGACCGCCGGCCGCTGCCCGAGCTGATCACCGACGCGCTGGCCCGGCTCGAAATAGCCGTTTTGATGTACCGGGTACACGCGCCGACGGACGCCACGGAACCCAGGACGCCACGCAACCCTGGGCGCGGACCTGACGGCGGAAACCTAGCGGCGATCGCGGTGGTAGCGCTCCATCATCCGGGTCACGGCCAGACGGGCGGCGCGCCAGTCGTCCTGGTCGGCGAAGACGTCGATCTCGCCCGTGCCCCAGCGGGCGACCTGGCTGATCGCGGTCACGATCGCGTCGTGCTGGTACTGGCGGCCCCGGCCGCCGTCGACGATGCCCGTCACCAGGTAGCGCCGGACCAAGTCAAATGGTGCCCAGCCTTCGCCGATCCTGATTCGATCGCCGACCCGGAGGGTCTCCAGCCAGTCGTCGTCGCCGACGGGATGGCGCTCGTGCTCGACCAGGTGTTCGGCGATCGCCTGGCGGCGTCCCGAACCGGTCGGCGAGGCGATCAGGCCGGCGTCGTCGACGGTTACGTAGCACACCGGACACGACGGCAGCTGGGCCTCGGCCGACGGGGCGCTGCCGTACGGAATCCCGCAGCGCCGGCAGAACGTCACGCCCGGATTCGGGCGCAGCGCACCGCACTGGAGGCAGCTCGGGCCGGCCGGCGCGGCGGCAGAGCGGGTCACGCCGAGCACTACTGCGCGGCTCCGAATCGTGGCATGTGAAGATGATGACGGGCGGGCTGCTCGAAGCGAAGATGACCCGCCCGGCCGTTGGTCCCGAACCGTCGCGCCGTTCGTCCGGAATGTCGACCGGACGCACCAATCGGGTCCTCTCGCCCGATCTGCCCGGCCGAGTCAGTCCTGGATTTCGTCTCCAGGGACCGGTTCAAGGGGCTCGACTTCGAGGGGCTCGAGGCCATCCCCATCGCCCGGCTCCGATTCCGTCGTGAAGCCCTTCATGACCGACGACTCGGCGCCCGGGAAGAAGAAGCCCAGCTCGAGGTCACTCTCGATCCGGTCGACGGTGTATCGGTTGACCCAGGCAAACGGGTGAACGTCGACGCCCTCATCGGGCCGGCCGCCGAGGCCGATCCTCACCTCTCCGAGCAGGACGAACGAACCACTCGGCCGGGCCAGGGCACGGGCCGGGTCGAAGCCGGGCAGGGTGGGCAGACGTGCCTCCAGGACATACGGCCCCGCGTGAATCCGAACGTCGTGCCAGACCGAGTGGGCGTGTCCGCTGGCCTCTGCCGGCGCCACCACAACGAGGAAGTCATCGACTTCGAGCCGGGTGGTCGTCTGACGCGTGGCATCGCTGCCGTCCGGGCTGGCAAAGTGGCCAGCCACCACGTCCACCACGTCCACCTGCTCAAGTGCCTCAAGCAGGTCGCCGAGACGGCCGTCACGGGCAATCGCTCCGTGGCGAATTCCCTCGGCCGTATATGCCTCGAACTGAATCGACATGCCGACCCCCGTTCCTGCCGAGCGTGGCACGGATCGACCCGCGCGTCGACCGCTGGGCGTACCAGGCTGATCGATCCCTTCGTACCAATGGAGCCGGAAGCGGTGCCGGAGGGCACCGAAGCAACCCTCAGAAGCAACCCCAGAAGCACGCCTCAGTACGGCGGCCAGGGCACCGCCGGACGTTCCGGGTCGGGTTGGGGGAATCGCCCCGAAGCGATCAACTCGCCGAGGCGTTGGCGCGTCGCGATCACTTCGATCGGTTCGAGCAGGCGGCCAAGCCTCTTGCCGAGCTGGCCGTCGAGCCCCTCGCGCAGGGCCACCAGCACGGCCAGCTCGTCGCTACCCAGGAGGTCCCCCCGCCAGGCCCACAGGACGGTGCGCAACTTGGGCTCGTCCGAGAAGCACACGCCGTGGTCGACGCCGTACAAGTGCAAGGGTCGGGCCCAGTGGTCCACCGGTTCGTCGGCGATCTCCGGCCCGGAACCGGTATCCGCGCCGGCGGCCTCGTCGCCGTCCACGGCCGGCGCCGCGTCCAGAACCGGCGCCGCAGCCGGCGCCGCAGCCGGCGCCGCAGCCGGAGCCGCAGCCGGCGCCACCGTCAGCGAGGCCGGCAGGATATGGCCGCCCTTCCGGTCGGTGTTGTTGACCACCGCGTCGAAGATGGCCATCGGTCGCAGGCGCGGGTCGGACAGCCGGACCAGGTCCCACGGATGGGCCACCGGGTCCGTCTCGATCCAGGTCTGGACCATGCCCGGCCCAAACGGCCCGTCGCGCAGGACGGTCGGCGGCACGATACCCCAGCCGGTGGCATCTGAGACCAGGGCGGCAGCAACCTCGCGGTTGGCCAGCGTTCCGTCCGGGAAATCCCACAGCGGACGCTCGAAGCGGACCGGCTTGTAGATCGCCGCGATCTCGGTCGTGCCCGAGCTCAGGGTGCAGTACAGGGCCGCGTTCGACGACACCTCGAGGCGGCCCTGGACCTCGATCCGGCCTCGGCGCAGGAGCTCGAGGGCGCCCCGGCGATCGAGACCGGGCAGTCCCGGCAGATCTGGCGAATCCGCCTGACCCGGCAGGTCCACCAGGTTCAGTTCAGGTAGGCGGTCGGGCGGCTGCAAATGTGGCCCTGCGGATCGAGCGGCTCCCCGCAGCGCGGGCAGAGCGGGCGGCCGCCCGCAATCACCCGGGCGGCCCGGGCGACGAAGGCCCGGATTTCCGCCGGCGAGAGGCGTATCCGGATGAGGTCCGGTCCGTCGGCATCGTCGTCATCGGACATCACGGCTTCGACGATCGACGACTCGTCTTCGTCGTCGGTCAGGGCGGCGGCCTGGATCAGGACCATGTTGCGGGTGCTGTCCCAGCCAATCGTCATCGCGCCCACCCGGAATGCCTCGACCAGCGGCTCGCCCAGCGGATCGTCGTCGATCGGCCGGTCGCCCATGTCAGCGGGGATGCCCTCGACGCCTCGTTCAGCGAGCGTATCGAGCAATGCCGCCAGGTTGGCGGCCAGGACAGCCACCTGGGTCTTCTCGGCGGCAACACTGACGATCGAACCGCCCTGGCGGGCCTGCAGGAAGAACGAGCGGTGGCCGGGCTCACCAACCGTGCCGGTGACGAATCGATCGGGTGAGTCGAAGTTGGAGATGCGACGGGTCATGCGGGTGCCTCTGAGCTGGCCAGCTTGCGCCGCCGGCCTGACTTCTTGTTCGTATCGAGGAGGTCGACTGGATCGCCGCCCTGGTCATTGACCCGCAGGACGAACGGCCGGAGCCGGGTGTAGCGGACGACGCTGAGCGAGGCCGGCCCGATCACGATTCGCTGGAACTGGTCCAGGTGGAGTCCGAGGGCGTCGGCCAAGATCGCCTTGATCACGTCGGCGTGGCTCACGACCGCGTACGTCGCATCGGGGCCCAGGCGGGCATTCCAGTCGCGGACGGCCTCGACTGCCCTGGCCTGGGTGTCCCGCAGGGCCTCGCCGCCGGGGAAGGTCACGGCCGACGGGTGGGACTGGATCACGGCCCACAACGGATCCTTGGCCAGGACCTTGATCTCGGCCCCGGTCCACGATCCGTAGCCGACCTCGCCGACGCGCTCGTCGAGATGCCGAGCGGGGACCGGATCCCGGCCGGCGGCCAGCGCATCGGCCGTGTCGACGCAACGCTCGAGTGGCGAGCTGACGATGGCCGCCAGGGGCACCGAGCGCAGGCGGGCGGCGGTTGCCTCTGCCTGGCGCCGGCCGCGATCGTCGAGATGGACGCCCGGGGTCCAGCCGACCAGGATCGGGCCGGTCAAGGCGGTCAGGCCATGGCGAACGAAGAGGACGGTGGTCACGGGAGCCGAATGCTACCCCGACCTGCCGGTGACCGTGGTTGGGTCGCCGGTATGATCGCGCCGATGGCTGACCCGGCGATCCGCCCATGACTGAACGCCCACTGCCGGCATTTGCCCGGGCCACAGCCCAGGGCGCCTGGCAACCGGGTCCGGCCGAGCTCAGCGAGACCCGTCTCGCCCGGTTTCTCGGGGCGGCAGGATTCACTGATCTCGACGACCTCCAGGCCCAGGCCAGCGCCGACCCGGCCTGGTTCTGGGCCGAGGCCACCGACGACATCCGGGTTGCCTGGCAACGCCGGCCGACGAGCACCCTCGATCTCTCCGGCGGTCCGGCCCGCGCCCGGTGGTGGGGCGGGGGAGCCTTCAACCATGCCCAGGCGTCGACCGAGCCGTGGGCCGCCCGCAACCCGTCTGCCGAGGCGCTTGCCTGGGAGAGTGAGGACGGCGCCGTCCGACGCTACACCTGGTTGGAGCTCGACCGGGCGGCGCGAGTCGCGGCTCGCCGCCTCGCGGCCCTCGGGATTGGACTGGGCAGCCGGGTGGGCATCTTCCTGCCGATGCTGCCCGAGACGGTGATTGCGGTCCTGGCCCTCGGCCGGCTCGGGGCGGTCTTCAGCCCCATCTTCAGCGGCTACGCGGCGCCGGCGGTGGCGGCCCGGCTGACGGCCTTCGAGGCGACCCACCTGATCACGGCCGACGGCTTCCTGCGGCGAGGTGCCATCGTCCGCCTGAAGGCCGTTGCCGATGAGGCCGTCGCGTTGGCGCCGTCGATCAGGCGGGTGATCGTGGTCCACCGGTTCCCGGATGCGGCGCTGGACCTGGACGATGCTCGAGATGTGGCGTGGGACGCGACCTGGCAAGACGCCTCGGCGCCGGGCGCCGGGGCGCTCGAATCGAACCCGGCCGATGTCGTGCCGGCCACCGACCCCGAGCAGCCGTACATGGTGATCTACACCTCGGGGACCACCGGCCGGCCCAAGGGCACCGTCCACGTTCACGGCGGCTTCCCGATCAAGGCCGCCCAGGACCTGGCCCACACCTTTGACCTGCGGGCCGGGGACGCCCTGTGCTGGTTCACCGATCTTGGCTGGATGATGGGTCCCTGGGCGATCAGCGGCGCCCTGCTGCTGGGTGCCCGGCTGGTGATCTACGAGGGCGCTCCCGACTGGCCCGACGCCGGCCGGCTGTGGGACCTGGTCGCCCGTCACCGGATCACCCACATGGGGGTCAGCCCAACCCTGATCCGGGCATTGCGGGTCCACGGCGATGAGCCCGTTCGTGCTCACGACCGCTCGAGCCTGCGGGTGCTGGGCTCGACGGGCGAGCCATGGAACCCGGATCCGTGGCAGTGGCTGTTCACGGTGGTCGGCGAAGGTCGCCTGCCGATCGTCAACTACAGCGGTGGCACGGAGGTCAGCGGCGGCATCCTGGGCTGCAGCCTGCTCCGGCCGATCCGCTCGACCTCGTTCAACGGGCCGTGCCTGGGAATGGCTGCCGACATTGTCGATTCGGCCGGGGCGTCCGTGCGGGGCTCGGTCGGTGAGCTGGCGATCCGCCAACCATGGCCGGGCATGACCCGGGGCTTCTGGGCCGAGCCGGACGACGAGCTGTACCTGGAGGCGTATTGGCGACGTCAGCCGGGGCTGTGGCTCCACGGCGACTGGGCGGCCACCGACGAGGATGGCTTCTGGTACATCCACGGCCGCTCGGACGACACGCTCAAGGTGGCGGGCAAGCGGGTTGGTCCGGCCGAGGTCGAGGCCTGTGCGGTTGCCCACCCGGCGGTCATGGCCGCCGCCGCGATCGGCATCCCCGATCCGATCAAGGGGGAGGCGATCGTCGTCCTGTGCGTCCCCCGGCCGGGCGTCGCCTGGGACGCCACGATCGCCCTGGAGGTCAGTCAGCTCGTCGTGCGCGACCTGGGCAAGCCGGTCCGTCCGAAGGCCGTGATCGGGGTGCTCGACTTGCCCCGCACGCGCAGCGGCAAGGTCATGCGCCGGGTCGCCCGGGCAGCGTTCCTTGGTCTGGACGCAGGCGACCTGTCGGCCCTCGAGAATGCCGCCTCGCTCGAGGCGATCGCGGTCGCGGGCGGCCAGTAAGGATGTGGCTGCCGATTCGCAGCGGTCCCTGGCGCGACTAGATCCCGAGCATTTCTCTCTTGTCATGTGCTCCAGTCAAGCAGGCCGGAGTTTCGGCGTCTGTTTTTCGGGAAACGAACTGGGCCGGCCAAGGTCGAGCTACAGACCGCTATCCTGCCGCCATGGACGTTGCGATCCGTGGCGCGTTCCTCGACGAGGTTGCTGCCCGGCTGCCGAACCTTCGGCTGCTGACCGACCCGGTCGATCTCGATGCCTACCGGCGCGACGAGACCGCCTATCTCGAGCCACCCCCGCCGCTCGCGGTGGCCCTGCCCAAAGACACGCCCGAGGTCGCCGAGCTCGTCCGGCTGGCCGCGCTGCACCGTGTACCGATCGTGCCCCGGGGTGCCGGGACCGGGCTGTCCGGCGGGGCCACCTCGATCGCCGGCGGTCTGACGATCTCGTTCATGCGGATGAACCGGGTCCTGGAGATCGACCGGGCCAACCTGGTCGTGATCACCCAGCCGGGGATCCTCAACGCCGCGCTCAAGCGCGCTGTTGCCGTCGAGGGCCTGTTCTACGCGCCCGACCCGGCCAGCACCGAGATCTGCTCGATCGGGGGCAACCTGGGCACCAACGCCGGGGGACTGTGCTGCCTGAAGTACGGCGTGACCCGCGACGCGGTCATCGGCCTGGAGGTGGTCACGGCAAGCGGCGAGATCGTCCGGCTGGGCGGCCGGACGACCAAGGACGTTGCCGGCTACGGCCTGATCCCCCTGATCGTCGGATCGCAGGGGACGCTCGCGCTGATCACCGAGGCCACCCTCCGGCTGCGACCGACGCCGCCGCCCAAGGTGACCCTGCTGGCCTTCTTTCCCACGCTCGCCGCGTCTGGCGAGGCGGTTTCGGCCCTGGCCGAGGCCGGCGTCGAGCCATGCACCCTCGAGTTGATGGACCGGACGACGATCCGGGCCGTTGATGACGACCACCACCTGGGCCTGGACCGGGACGCGGCGGCGATGCTCATGATCGAAT
>JBBRIV010000075.1:0-11661 GCA_038220425.1 Candidatus Limnocylindrales bacterium | reverse complement strand
CCCGTGACCTGGTACGACTCGGCGCTGTGGGGCCAGGTTGATGCCGTGGGCACCCTGGTCATGGTCTGTGCGCTCGTGCTGCTGGTGGAAGGCTGGAGCGAGCCCGCAGCGGCGCTGGCAGCATTCAGCCTGCTCATCAAGCCCCAGGATGCGATCGTCCTCGTCGTGCTGTTCTCGGTCCTGGTCCGGCGCCACCTGCTGCGCGTTGGCAGTGGTCCGGTGGTGACCCTCGGGCCGCGCCGGGCGGCCCTCAATACGCGCGTCGGCGGGCTGCTCCTGGACCAGGGCCCGACCCGGCTGGCCACCTCGCTGGCCGCCGGGGCACTCGCCGCCATCGTTCCGCTCATCCCGTTCGACATCACCAGCCATGCCCCGGCCTCGCTGGCCGATGTGCCGGTGATCGGCCACGTGGCCGGCCTGATCGGGCTGTTCATCTCGGATGGCGGCCAGTTCAGCATCCTGACGGCCAATGCCTACAACGCCTGGGCACTTGTTGGCGACCATCCGCTGGCCACCATCATCGGTGGCTCCGGCGGCAGCTGGACCGCCGATTCGCTGGTCGTGATCGGCGGCCTGCATGCCGTCACCCTCGGGGCGATCCTGCTGGCGAGCCTGGGCCTGGTGGTTGCCGGGGGCCTGCTCCTGCGAGCGGACCGGCTGGCGATCGTGCTGAGCTTCACCCTGGTCGCTTTCGCCTTCTATGCCCTGCCCACCCGGGTCCACGAGCGCTACCTGTTCCCGGTGTTCGGCTCGGGCGCCCTGCTGGCTGCCGGGGCTGCCCGCTGGGCGTGGGGCTACCTGGGGCTGGGCTTGCTCAATACGATCAACCTCCATGCGGTCCTGGCCGGATCCGTGTCCGTCCGGCAGGCCGCCGGTTCCGGCGCTGGACCCGGTGGTGGGATCGGCGGCGGATTTGGCGGCGGATTTGGCGCGGCGCAGGTCGCTCCGGCGGGCGGCCCGGGAAGCGCCGGCGGCCTGCGCGACGGCGTGACCTCCATCTCGCTGCCCCTGGCCGAACTTGCCCGCAGCGAACCCGTGGTGGTCGCCGTGGCCGTGGGCCAGAGCGTGCTCTTCGTGGCCCTGCTCATCGGCTGGATCGTGGTTGCCTTCGGACCGTCGTTGTCGGCGCGCCTGGGACGCAGGGACTCGCTCGCGAGGGCGTAATCGGAGCGAAAGGTGGGTCGATCCAGGCTACCGGCATGAACACCGCCAACCGCGCCACCTGGGCGGCCGCCGCCATGCGCCCGGCGTTCGAACGAGTACGCTCCGCGGCGGGAGGCTGACCATGCGGGTTCTCGTGGCCGAAGACGATCCGGGCCTGCGCGACGTGATCGCGCTGGGACTGCGCGACGCCGGCTACCAGGTTGATGCCGTCGAGCGCGGCGACGACGCCATCGACCAGTTCAAGTGGTACGACTACGACGTGGCCATCATCGACTGGCGGATGCCCGGTGCCGAGGGCATCGACGTCGTGGCCTGGGCCCGGCGCAACGCCAAGCCCACCGCCCTGCTGATGCTCACGGCGAGGGATGCGCCGGCCGACCGGATCCGGGGCCTGGACAGCGGCGCCGACGACTACCTGGTCAAGCCCTTCGATTTCGGCGAGCTGCTGGCCCGGGTGCGTGCCCTCCAGCGTCGTCCGCGGGGGATCGACGGACCGATCCTGGCCAGGGGCCGGGTCGCCCTGGATCCGGTCAGCCGGGGTGTCTCCGTCGACGGCCGGCCGCTCAACCTGACCGCCACCGAATACCTGATCCTGGAGCTGCTCCTGCGCCGGTCACCGGCGGTTGTCGAGCGCAAGGCCATCGCCGAGCATGCCTGGGCCGACGAGACCGACCCACTCGGCTCGAACGCCATCGACGTCCAACTCAGCCGGCTGCGGGCCAAGCTGCCCAATGCCGGAATCCGGATCGTGACCGTTCGCGGCGCCGGCTACCGGCTGGACGAGTCATGACGGCCGGCCGCCCCCAGGAGGTTCGGCGCCAGTCGATCCGGGTGGCCATGACCGCAACCGCCATCGTGGCGGTGGTCTACTTTGCTGTTGCCGTCGCCGTTGTGGCCATCGTCGACCGTAATCTGACCGCCCAGATCGACAGCCAGCTCGCGGCCGGACTGCAGCGATCGCTGAACCAGCCGTTCCCCGGCGGCGGCGGTCACTTCGAGCCACCCGACTCGAGCCGGCCCGGTGGCCTGCCGTTCCTGAGCTGGACAATCCTGCCCGGTGGCACGGTGCTGGCGGCGCCGAGCAATCCCAGCCTGCCTGCCGCGTACATCGGCGTGACCAGCCCGCAGACCGCGACCATCGAGGGCGTCGAGATGCGGATTGCCGGAGCTTCGGCCGGCGACGACCACGTGATCGTGGCCCAGAACCTGGACAGCGTGACCCAGGCCCAGTCGAACCTGATCGTGGCCGAACTGCTGATCGGGCCGATCCTCCTGCTGGTCGTCTTCATCGGGGCGGTCGCAATCGGCCGGCGGGTGGCCAGTCCAATCGAACGGGCCAGCCGGCGCCAGCTCGAGTTCACCGCCGATGCCTCGCACGAGCTGCGGACCCCGCTGTCGGTGATCGAGGCCCACACCAGCCTGGCCCTCACCCAGGATCGCTCGGAAGCCTGGTACCGCAGCGCGTTTGAACGGGTTGACCTCGAATCGAAACGGATGCGCCGGTTGCTCGACGACCTGCTCTGGCTGGCCCGGTTCGACGCCACGAATGCCCCACCCAATGTCGAGCCGGTCGACCTGGGCGTCCTCGCCGCCCAGACCGCTGATCGATTCGGGGTGGTCGCCGAGGCTCGCCATCTCCACCTCGACGTCCGGGTCCCCGACGACAGCCTGGTCATCAACGCCCCGCCGGAGTGGCTCGATCGCCTCCTGGGGGTGCTCCTCGACAATGCCTGCAAGTACGCGCCCGACGGTGGCGTGGTGACCGTCAGCGTCGTGCCCGAACGGACCCGGATCAGCCTGGTCGTCGACGACTCCGGACCGGGCATCCCGGATGCCGAACGGACCCGCATCTTCGACCGGTTCCATCGGGCCAGTGCCGAACAGGGTGGGGCCGGGCTCGGCCTGGCCATTGCCGATGCGATCGTGCGAGCCACCAGCGGTCGCTGGCGAGTGGAGGCCGCGCCGGGCGGTGGCGCCCGGATGGCCGTCAGCTGGGAGCGCGTCCACCCGACGGCGTAACCGTTTCGAAAGAGACCGGCGCCCAATCTGCGGGCATGACAGCAATCGCCCGGTCCAATCTCCCGCCAATCGTCGACATCGTCGTGCCGGTCTACAACGAGGAGCACGACCTCGAGCCAAGCATTCGACGCCTGCGGGCCTTCCTCGACGAGCGGTTTCCGTTCGCCGCCCGGATCACCATCGCCGACAACGCCAGCACCGATGCGACATGGCCCATTGCCCAACGCCTGCGCGCCGAGCTGACCAGCGTCGAAACGATCCACCTGGACCAGAAGGGTCGCGGGCGGGCGCTCCGAACGGCCTGGCTGGCCAGCGACGCGACGGTCGTGGCCTACATGGACGTGGACCTGTCGACCGGCCTGGACGCGCTCCTGCCGCTGGTTGCCGCGCTCATTTCGGGCCATTCCGAGATCGCGATCGGGTCGCGCCTCGCGCCCGGTGCCCATGTCGTTCGCGGTCCGAAGCGCGAGTTCATCTCGCGCTCCTACAACCTGATCCTGCGGAGTGTCCTGCGGACGCGCTTTCGCGACGCCCAGTGTGGCTTCAAGGCACTCCGCGCCGATGTTGCCCGAGAGCTCCTGCCGATCGTCCAGGACCAGGCCTGGTTTTTCGACACCGAGCTGCTCGTCCTGGCCCAACGGGCCGGACTGCGGATCCTGGAAGTGCCGGTCGACTGGATCGATGACCCGGACTCCCGGGTGAATGTCCGGTCCACCGCCCTGGCCGACCTGCGCGGCGTGTGGCGCCTCACCCGTCAGCACCGGTCGGTGGTCCTGGACGGGTTCGCCGCGCCCTCGCCCCGGCCGGGTCTGGGCGAACAGCTCGGCCGATTCGCCGCGATCGGCGCGGTCAGCACCCTGGCCTACGTCGCCCTGTACAGCCTGGTTCGGACCATCGAACCGGCGCCGCTGGCCAATGCGTTCGCCCTGGTTGCGACCACGGTCGGCAATACCGCGGCGAACCGGCGGTTGACCTTCGGGCAGCGCGGTCGAGCGGACCTCGTATGCGACCACGTCGCCGGCCTGGCCGGCCTGGCCATTGCCCTGGTCCTGACCACCTCCGCCGTCGGCCTGCTCGACGCGACGTTCGTCCATCCCGGGCGGACGGCCGAGCTGGCCGTGCTCGTTGCCGCTAATGCCATGGCAACCATTTGCCGGTTTGGCCTCCTGCGCGGGCAGATGACCCGCTCGGTCAGGCCGGCCTCGGCCCCGATCAATCTCGAAAGGACACCGTCATGACCGCCGTTACCCGTCCGGGTCTTGAAGCACCGCTGCCTCGCGCTGGCCGCTTGCCCGTGCTCCGCAGCCTGCTCCGCGGAGGCCTCGACGCTTCCGCCTGGGTGCGTCCCGCCCACCTCGGGATCAGTGCGCTGGCGGCGGTCATCTACCTGTTCAACCTGGCGATCAGCGGCTACGCCAATACGTATTACTCGGCGGCTGCCCTGGCCGCGTCCAAGAGCTGGTCGGCCTGGTTCTTCGGCTCCTTCGACGCAGCCAACTTCATCACCGTCGACAAGCCGCCCCTGGCCACGATGCTGATGGGCCTGTCGGTCCGCCTGTTCGGGCTCAGCTCGTGGAGCATCCTGCTGCCCGAGGGGCTGGCCGGCGTGGCCACGGTGGCCCTCCTGTTCGTCGTCGTCCGGCACTCGTTCGGACCGGTTGCCGCGGCGATCGCGGGCCTGGTGATGGCCTTCACCCCGGTGGCCGTCCTGATCTTCCGCTACAACAATCCGGACGCCCTGTTGACCCTGCTCCTGGTGGCAGCGGCCTGGGCCGCCCTCCAGGCGATCGAAACCGGCCGGCTGCGCTGGATCGTGGCTGCGGCCATCTTCGTGGGCTTTGCCTTCAACACCAAGTACCTCCAGGGCTTCCTGGTCGTACCCGCCTTTGCCCTGACCTGGCTCCTTGCCGCGCCGGTCGGCCTGCGCCGGCGGATTGCCGGACTGCTTGTTGCGGCGCTCACCTTGCTCATCAGCAGCGGTTGGTGGGTCGTGGCCGTCCAGCTCATTCCCGCGGCCGCCCGGCCGTACATCGGCGGCAGCACCGACAACTCGGCCATCCCGTTTGCCCTGATCGGCCTTGCCGTTGGCCGGACCCCCAACGTGAGCGGGACGCTCACGATCGCCGGCAGCAAGCTCACGGCCGTGGCCATCATGGCCGACTTGACCGCCCTCCAGAGCGACGACGCGCACCGCGACGGACAGCTGGTGAACGGCGGGATCGAGACGGCCACCTTCCCGACGGCCACCTTCACGCTCAGCTCGCCGATCGACCTGGGGGCAACGCCCACCGACGGCCACGAGATCGACACGACGGCCAGCGGCCAGCTGACCCTCCACGGCGTCACCAAGACGGTCCAGGTCGCGCTCAGGGCGAGACTTTCGGGATCGGTGGTCGAAGTCGTCGGCTCGCTGCCCATCGTCTTCGCCGACTACCAGATCTCGAAGCCCAACGGCTTCTCGGTCCTGTCGATCGCCGACTCGGGCACGATGGAGCTGCAGCTCTTCTTCACTCACGCCTGATCGCGGCAGCCGGGCCGGATGCGCCCGCCGGTGAGGCAGCCGGCCGGGCCGCGAGCCGTCGGGGGCCGGGTGGCGAGCTGAACAGAGGCCTTGTCGCTCCTGCGCCGGCCGCTACGATGGCGCCATGCAGGCAGCGGTTCGATGAACTTCTTTCAGGCGATCGTCCTGGGCTTGATCCAGGGCGTGACCGAGCTCTTTCCGGTGTCGAGCCTGGGCCATTCGGTGATCCTGCCCGCCTTCTTCGGCTGGACCGATGTGGTCGCCGCCCAGAACGCCTCCGAGTCGTATTTCCTGGCGTTCCTCGTGGGCCTCCACGTTGCGACTGCGCTGGCCCTGGCCTGGTACTTCCGCGACGATTGGCGTCGGATCATTGCCGGCCTCGTCCGGTCCGTCCAGACCCGCCGGATCGAAACGCCCGATCAGCGCCTGGGTTGGCTGTTGATCGTGGCCACGATCCCGGCCGGGCTGCTGGGCCTGGTTTTCGAGCACCAGCTCCGGGTGGTCTTTGCCAAGCCACTCCTGGCCGGGATCCTGCTGTTCATCAATGGTTTGATCCTGCTCGCCGGTGAACGCCTCCGGCGCCGGACCAGCCAGCCTCGAAGCCGCCCGCTGCGCCTGGGACCGCCCGTTCGCGACACCGCCCACGACGGCCGGCGTGAGTTGGATTCGCTCGAGTTCCGGGAGGCCGGAGCGATCGGCGTGTTCCAGGTGTTCGCCCTGCTGGCCGGAATCAGCCGGTCGGGGATCACGATGGTCGCCGGCCTGGTGCGCGGCCTGGACCACGAAGACGCGGCCCACTTCTCGTTCCTGCTGGCGACCCCGATCATCCTGGCCGCAGGTGTCTATAAGCTGCCCGACCTGCTGGGTCCCAACGGTGCCGGTGTCCAGGTCCAGGTCCTTGCCGGGAGCATCGCGGCGGCCATCGCGGCGTACCTCTCCGTCCGATTCCTGAGCCGCTACTTCACCACCCGCACCCTGACCCCGTTTGCGATCTACTGCCTGCTGGCGGGGCTCATCAGCGTGGTCCGGTTTCACTGATGGCCGAACCGCCGCGGCCCAGGTTCAGAACCAGGCGCACGCTCGTCACGCTGGCCGGCGCGGTCGTCACGGCCCTGGTCCTGTGGCGCCTCCGTCCGAGCGAGCCGCCACCCCTGGTCGAGCCAGCCACGGAGCCCGAGCCGAAGCCGGAGCCCAGGCCCAAGCGGTAGCGCCCGGGCGTCCGCTCGCCCAAGGGGTAGGCGACCCGGTCGGCGTTGACACCTACCGCTCACAACCGCGCTATGGTCGGTCGGCGGCGATAAGTGAGCGTCGGGAGCTAGTCGGCGGGCCGATCCACGCACGGATCCACCGCCCCCGGCGTCGGCCCGGCGCCAGAAGTGGCTCCGAGCGACCATACCGCGGCTGGGGGCGGTATCTGACAATTTCAGCGCGGACAACGGCGCCACTGGCAGCCATGCCGCCGCGCATGGCCGCCCCGCCGCGCAGGACGGCCGCCGCGTTAGGCGAAGCTGCGCAGGTCCAGGACGCGGCCCCAGTGCAGGACGCGGACCGCGACGAGCACCCCGAATGCGGCCAGGACGAGGATTGCCGCCGCTGCGATCGAGCCGTCCAGGTCACCGCCCTGGAACTGGCTGTAGACCACCAGCGGCAGGGTCTGGGTGCGGCCCTCGACGTTGCCGGCAAACATGATCGTGGCCCCGAACTCGCCCAGCGAGCGCGCCCAGCTCATGACCAGTCCGGCGGCAAGGGCCGAGCCGGCCAGCGGGATCGTGACGGCCCGGAAGAGCTGCAGCTCGGACGCGCCGTCGACCCGCGCGGCGTCCTCGAGGTGCGGATCAACCGAGGCAAAGCCGAAGCGGGCCGACCGGATGAAGAACGGAGCCGACACAAATGTCTGGGCGAGGATCACCGCCACGGTCGTGAACGGGACCTCGAGGCCGATGAAATCCAGCGGTCCGCCGAGCAGGCCGCGCCGCCCCAGGGTCAGGAGCAGGGCCAGGCCGGCGACCGACGGTGGCAGGACGATCGGCAGGTCGATCGCGGCCTCCAGGATGGACATCCCCCGGAATTTGCGCCGGGCAAGGACGAAGGCCAGGGGCAGACCGATCAGCACGCTGAGGAGCAGGCTGACCGCCGTCGTGACCACGCTCAGGACCAAGGCATCGATGACTACCCGATCGCCAACGGCGGTGACCAGCGACCCGTCGAGTACCGCCCGGCCGACGATCACGGCCACGGGCAGGCCAAGGCACAGTCCAAGGACGATCGCGACCACGTCCAGGACGCGACCGCCGGGCTGACCAGCAGGTTTCAGGGCCATCGCGGGAGTATCGGGTGGCGACCCCGGAATGTCTATGTATCGACATCGGGAAGTCCGCTCATCCCAAGGGATGTGGGTCGAGGGATGCGGGAGGCCGGATGCCGGCTGCGCGGGGCCGAATGCGGCGACTCACGATGGCGGCAGGAACCCGAACGAGGCGAGGATAGTCTGGCCGGCCGGTCCGCTGAACCAGGTCAGGAAGGCCTGTGCCCCGGCCGCGTTCTTCGATGCCGAAACCGCCACCCCGGAATATGTTGCCGGGACATTTGCGTCGGCCGGCACGGCAATGGTGGTGACCTTGGTCGAGGTCCTGGCGTCGGTCACGTACACGATCGCGGCGTCACCCTCACCAAGCTCGATCTTGGACACCACGGCGGCGACGTTGTCCTCCTTCGAGACGACATTCGCGCTGTAACCTGCGCCGAACCCGCTGGGGTAGCCCGTCTCCTTGGCCAGGTTGGCGATCAGCTGGGTGGCGTACTTGGTGATCGGCACCGCGTCGCCTGCCGCAATCACCTTGACGCCCGACTTGGCGAGGTCGGCCGGGCTGGCGATCCCGGCCGTGTTGGCCGTTGGCACGATCACGGTCAGGAGGTTGCCGGCGAACTTGACCGGGGCGCCGGTCGCCAGGGTTTTCGTCACAAGCTTGCCCGGGTTCGTCGTGTCCGCCGAAAGGAACACATCGGCCGGCGCACCCTGCTCGATCTGGGTCTCGAGGGCAGACGAGGAGTCGGTCGAGATGGTCAGGGTGGTTCCGGGGTTGGCGGCCTCGTAGGCCGCCTTGGCCTTGGCCAGGACTGCCTTGAGCGATGACGCACCGTAGACCGTCAGGGTCGAGGCGGGCGGCGCCGCGGATGCCGGCACGTTGGGGACGGCCGAGGCTCCGCTCGAACAGGCGGCCAGGACCACGGCGATGACCGCCAGCAGGGTCGCGAGACGGAACTTCATGAGGGGCGCTCCTGGATGCCTGATTGCGACAATACCACGCAGTAGTGGCAATTAGCGCCGCAATGTCTAGGTGTGGGGTGGCAAAGGACCTACCCAGGGCAGAGACTGCCGCAGCGGCTACCATGGCCTCCATGGCTGGACCCAACGACCCGCTGATCGAGCGGTTCTACGCCGCGTTTGCCCGGGGCGATGGCGCCGGGATGAGCGCCTGCTACGGGCCGGACGCCCACTTCCACGACCCGGTCTTCCTGGACCTGCACGGTCCCGCGGTCGGCGCCATGTGGCGGATGCTGACCGGGACGGCCAAAGGCTTCTCGCTCGAGCTGCTCGAGCACGACTCGGACGAGACCACCGGCCGGGCGCACTGGCGAGCCAGGTACACGTTCAGCCAGACCGGCCTGCCCGTGATCAATGACGTCCAGGCGGCTCTGCGTTTTGCCGATGGCCGGATCGTCGATCACGTCGATGCCTTCGACTTCAATCGCTGGGCCGGCCAGGCCCTGGGCACTCGTGGTCGGCTGCTGGGCTGGACGCCCTTCCTGCGCTCCGCCGTCCGGGCGCGGGCGCGGGCCGGCCTGGACCGATTCGTCGCAAACGAGGTAGGCTCGAACGTCTAGGGACCAGCTGCGCGTGCGACGTCGATAGGAGCTTGTCCGTGGCCCACACCACCCTGCCGGTCGCCAATCACCGGGCATTCCTGGCCAGCCTGTTCCTGACCCTGATCGGTGGTGCCGGCCTGCTCATCTACTTCGGGCTGGCCACGGTTCCGGTCGACCGGAGCCCCCAGGAGGCAGCCGGCTACTTCGGGATCAGGCTCATCCCGCTGGGCCTCGTCCTGATGATCGTGGGCTTCGCCCAGACCCTGGCGATTGCCGTGGCCAACGCGCTGCCCGAGCCCGGCGGCCCGGCCCAGGCGCGGGCCACCCTGGGGCTGTCCACCCTGGCCGAGCTCCTGCGGGCCGTCGGTGGCCTGTCGTCAACCCCGGCCGGGATCGGTGCCCTGGTCGCCCTGCTTGGCACCTTCCTGCTGGTCGGCTCCGGCGCTGGGGCCAGGACCATTCCCTGATCCGAAGATCGCCGCGGCCCGGATCTTGTAGCGCTGGTGGCGGACGCTCCGCTGGCGGAAGAACCACCAGAAGCCCAGGGCAATGGCGCTGTAGATCGCGACCGTGGCGAGGATCGTCCACAGACCCGTCGGGCTGGGATTTGGGGTGAAGCTGCTGACCGGGTAGAGGACGACGTGGGCGAAGAACAGGATCGCCGCGCCCCACAGCAGCGCCCAGCGCCAGCGACTCCAGCCGAACAGGGTCTCGCCGGCCAGGAAGCGCAGCGGGATCAGCCCAATCGCCGCACCCTGGACGGCCCCGATGAAGATGTCGGCCAGGACCTGGTTGATCACGGCGCCCGTGTCGCCGTTGACCAGTCCGACGGCCGGCTCGAACGGGATCCGGGCGAACCAGGCGGCCAGCCCCACGAGCAGCAGGATCGACATGCCCCGGAAGGCCATCCGGCCCCGGTCGTCCGAGCTGAGCGCGATCCCGAAGGTGAACCCGCCGATGATTCCGTAGACGTAGCCCGGCTGGACACCCGTCAGCCTTGTGATCAGCACGCAGGCTCCGGCCAGGATCAAGGTCCACAGCGCAACGTGGACCTTGCCCCGGGTCTGGAACCGGCGACGGACGTACAGCTCACCCGGGATCTGCGAGACGGCCGTGCCGACGGCGATCCCGAAGAGGGTGGTCCCGAAGGTCCGGGCGGCATTCTCGAACGGGAAGGTGTTGTCGAGGAAGGCGTACAGGAGGGCGGCCAGGAACAGGTACAGGACCAGCCCGATCCAGGTGTGCGACCAAGCCACCAGCTGTCGTCCGACCTGGCTGAGACTGCCGGCCGGGCGCAGCCGGCGTGGTCGCCGGCGCCGGATCCAGCGTTCGATCAGGGCCCGGTTGCCGTCCAGGGTGCTGTTGAAGATGGGCGTGGGCGCCCCCAGCAGGAGCATCACGAAGGCGGTGATGCCCACGCTCCGGGCGATGTCCGCGGGCGCCAGCGAGATGTCCAGCGGTCCGGGCAAGACGAAGGCGATCGATGGGGCGGCGACCGGCGCCTGGAGGACGAGTGCGGCGACCTGGCCGGCAGCCGGTTCGAGGACATAGGTCCGACCCGTCGCCGGACTGTCAACGACCGTGCTGCCCCCGATGACACCGTTGATCGAGCGGACAAAGGTCAGGCTGCCGTTCGGGTTGATCCCGAACAGGCTGGCCCGGGCCTGGCCGGCCAGGGTGACCAGGACCTGCCGGGTCGTGCCCAGCAGGATCGCGCTGACCGGCTGGTCGTTGGGGCTCAGGGCCGGATCGGCATTGGCGCTCGTTGCCCGGGTCAGCAGGCCGGTCGGGTCAACCTTGAAGCTGGTCACCTTGTCGGACGTGCTCTCGACCGCGAACAGGGTGCTCGTGACCGGGTCGAAGGCGAGGCCGGTCGGTTCGAGGGCGGGCAGGCTGGGGCCCACCTGGGCAAGCGTCCGGGTATCGATCGTGAGCAACGTTCCGGGCACGCCCTGGAAGCCCACCTTGCCAACGAACAGGAGACCCGGATTCGCGATGAACTCCAGGGCGCTGGGATGGCCGGTCTGGATCTGGCCGTCGATCTTCAGGTCGGGGCCGATGATCGCGATCTCATTCGACGCCGGCAGGGC
>JBBRIV010000074.1:0-11678 GCA_038220425.1 Candidatus Limnocylindrales bacterium | reverse complement strand
CGAGCATGCTCCTGGGTGCCCCGCTGGTGCATCTCCCCGAGGCACTTGCACCGGCCGGCCAAAATGCGCGCTGCATCTACCGGACCGGCCTGACCCTGGCCGCCGGCACCTACATCCGGGTCGAGATCAACCCAACAGGCTTCTCGGCGGAGGCCATCCAGGTGGACCTGCAGCGTGGCGCGCACACCGTCAACGTGGCTGGCTACCAGGCAATCGGGGCCGAGGCCCAGACCGATCCGACGGTGGCCGAGGCGGTTCTGAGCGTCAGGATCGCTGCGCTGACCTCGGATCCGGCCTTGTGGATCGAAGCGCCCACGGCAGCGGTCGCGCGCGAGGTAGCCGCCCTGATCCTGCCCCGCCTGGCGGTCCTGCACTAGGTCCAGGCATGGTCTCGCGCCGGGTCCAGGGTCCCGGGTCCCGGGTCAGGAGCGCTGGCTGCCGCCGCTGCCCGTTTCGCGCAGGAAGCGCTCGATCTCGGAGATGAGCTCGTCGCCGGCCGGCAGGCGCTCCTCGTCGACCATCGACTCGAGCCGATCGACGTACGCCCGGGTCGTCTCGTCGCCCTTGGCCAGGGAATCCAGGTGGATCCGAAGCTGGCGCGCCTCGTCCTCGAGCGTTCCGGCCGGGATGCTCACCCTGAGGTGCTGTTCGAGGGCCCGAAGGATGGCCAGCGAGGCGACCGGGTAGGGCCCCGAGACGTAGTGGGGGACCTGGGCGAAGTAGCCCAGGGCAGGCGTGCCCGAGCGGGCCATCATCAGCTCGAGGACCGACAGAACCGCGGCCGGGACCCGGAGCAGGCCGTCTGGCCCGGGCCGGACACTGGCCCGCAGGAGGCCGGCTTCTGACTCGGTCCCGATGATCGGTACCGAGCGGGTGTGGGGGACGGCCGCCGGGATGGCCCCGAGGCTGATCCACTGGACCACGCCCAGCCGGCTGGCGATGTCCAGGATCGCGTCGCAGAACTCGCGCCAGCGGAAATCCGGCTCGACCCCGGTCAGGATGAGCAGGTCACGCTCGCCCAGCCGGACGTGGCGGATCGACAGCTCACGCCAGGTCAGCGAGATCATTCGCCCGTCGCGGATATCGAGCGTGGGCCGCCGGGCGCGGTAGTCGAACAGGAGGTCGCTCTCGAAGCTGGCGACCAGGGCGCCGCCTTCGGCCACCTGGGCCGCTGCCGACGTTGCCGCCGAGCCGGCGTCGACCCAGCCATCGAACGCGGCGATCATCGTCGGCGCGACGAGGTCCTTCGGTTCAGTCAGCTTATATAGCGGCACAACTACAGGATAGGCCACTCGGCCGGCCTGGTCGGTCAGGCGGCCATCTGATTCGTTCGCGTCGGCACGGATACGATGGCTGCGTGCCAAACCTACCCGACTCCGTCGTCAAATTCATCGAGACCGGGCCGCTTGCCCACGTGGTCACGATCGATCCGACCGGTGACCCGCAGGTGTCCGTGGCCTGGGTTGGCCTGGAGGATGGCGAGGTCGTCATCGGCACGATGGGCGACCAGGCCAAGCTGCGCAACCTCCGGGCCAACCCGCGGATCGCGATGTCATTCGCGGCGCCCGGTCGGACCGACTACCAGCTCGACAAGTACCTCGTCCTGCGCGGCCGGGCCCGGGTGACCGAGGGCGGCGCAGCCGCCCTGCTCCAGCGCCTCGCCTGGATCTACATCGGCCCGGGCGTCCACTTTCCCCCGATGCCCGACCCCCCGCCCGGCTACGTGATCCGGATGTCCGTCGACAGGATCGCCGGCATCGGCGACTGGGAGTAGATCAAGGTCCGGGCCGCTTGGCCCAGCCGTGCTGGGTGGATGGTCATGGAGTTGGGCCGCCAGGTCATCGTCCAGCTGCGGAAGCAATCGTCAGGCGTCTTGGCGACCAGCTAGATCCCTGCGGTCTCAGGGAGAGGCCAAGATCCGACGAACTGCTTCGGCAATTGTTTGGTGAACGACGAAATCAGCCTCGGGGCCCCTTGAGTCGAGGAGCTCCGAACCGCCCCGCAGCGCATCGCCAGAGCGGTGTGGCGCGAGGTTGAAATGCAGATGTGGGACGCGATCGCCGAACACGTAGACATAGACCATCTCGGCGGCAGTCGCGTTTCGTAGCCCTCGCGTGCTACGGGCGAGGACCGCTCCCAAACTCGCGGCCTCCGCTCCGTCGAGGTCGTCGATAAATGGGATATGTCGTCGAGGTTCGAGGTGGGCGAAGCCAGGAACCGGTCCCTGGAGCACAACGGACAGCCGCCAGAGCTCATCCTCCCAGACCCGCACTCGGTGGAACTGAGCGTCTGCCGCGGCTGGGACACACAGCAGGCATCCGGACCCATCTGGGAGCAGAACGGTCACGCTTTGACACTACAGCCAGGGAGGCAGCCGTGCACTCGCATGGGCGCCTCCTCGCCGGGCTGGCCGTCGGCCCCAATCCGTGCACTTCCGCGTGCATGGTCATCCCGGGGATAAGACCGGCCGGATGAGCCGTAGGAGGCCTGCCGGTGTCGCATGGATGCGCGGGCCACCCTCGATTTGAGCACGAAGTGAGTCCGAGACGAGGCCATCTCGGCCTTCTTGACGGTTCGACGCTCTCGACGGCCGGTCTTATCTGAATCGGCACGCTCGCCATGACCATGCACCCAGCGTCGACAGCCTTAAGGCTCCGCTGGCGGCCATTCGCGCCCCGTTTGGCTCCGCGCCCCGCGCCCCGCCCGGCTCCGCTCCCCGCCCCGCCGCCTCTCGCCCCAGGACGAGAAGAGGGGCCGCTGGTCTTGCGACCGCGGCCCCTCTGGTCCTCGACTGGGTCCCCAAGACCCCGGTCGATTGGTCAGCTGCAGCCCGAGGTGGACCCGCAGTTGAGGCACTTGTAGCAGCTCCCGTTGCGAACCATGATCGACCCGCATTCGGCGCAGGACGGTGAGTCCTCCTGGACCTTGAAGGCGACCCGGGTGGTTCCCAGCGAGGCTCCCAGCACGGCGCTGTGGCCATTGCCGTTCGAATGCCCGTTGCCGTTGCCGTTCGTGGCGGTGTGGGCGATCGACTCGATCACCGGCAGATTGATCACGACCGGTGCCACTTCAACGGCCACAGCCACAGGCCGAGCGTCCTCGTGGTCGTGGTCGTCCGATTCCTCGGCGGCCGACGGGGTATCCGACTCGGGAGCAACCGCCAGGGACATGGCTCCGAACGAGACCGGGGCGGAGTCGACGACCGCGCCCCGATCGATCAGGCCGATCTGGGCCTTCTCGTCGGCCGGCAGGAACCGGCTGCCCATCCAGCGGAAGACGTAGTCGACGATCGACTTCGCGATCGGGATCTCCTGGTTGCCCGTGAAGCCGCTCGGCTCGAACCGGACATGAGCAAACTTGTTGACCAGGTCGCGCAGCGGCACGCCGTACTGGAGGGCCAGGCTGACCGAGGTGGCCAGCGAGTCCATCAAGCCGGAGACCGTGGAGCCTTCCTTGGCCATCTTCAGGAAGATCTCGCCCGGCTGGCCGTCGGGATACAGGCCCACCGTGATGTAGCCCTCGTGGCCGGCGACGTCGAACTTGTGGGTCACGGCAGCCCGTTCCACCGGCAGGCGCCGGCGGTGGGGCTTCTTGGCCTCGGCCTGGGCCACGGCCAGCTGGGTTCGCAGCTCGGCGACGAGCCCGGTGTCGACCTCCTCGCCGGAGTCCGTCTTCTTGCCGGTGCTGAGCGGCTGGCTGCGCTTGCTGCCGTCGCGATAGATGGCGATGGCCTTGAGGCCCAGCTTCCAGCCCTGGAGGTAGACCTCTTCGATCTGCTCCGTGGTGGCCGCCTCGGGCATGTTGACGGTCTTGCTGATCGCGCCGGACAGGAACGGCTGAACCGCAGCCATCATCCGGACGTGACCCATGTAGCCGATGGAACGCTCGCCATTGACCGGCTTGAAGGCGCAGTCGAAGACGGACAGGTGCTCGGCCTTCAGGTACGGCGCGCCCTCGATGGTCTCGCGCTCGTTGATGTAGGCCAGGATCTCCTCGACCTGCTCCGGCGCGTAGTCGAGCTTGCGCAGGGCGGCCGGGACGGTCTGGTTGACGATCTTGAGGAAGCCCTCGCCGACCAGCTTCTTGTACTTGATCAGGGCGATGTCCGGCTCGATCCCGGTGGTATCGCAGTCCATCATGAAGGCGATGGTGCCGGTGGGCGCCAGGACGGTCACCTGGGCATTGCGATAGCCGTACTGCCGGCCGAGCTCGAGCGCGTCATCGAAGACGACCCGGGCTGCCTGGATCATGTCGCTGGGTACGGCCTGGTCGGCCGGGATCTGGTAGGCCGCATCACGATGCTTGGCGATGACCCGCAGGAATGGGCCTTCGTTGATCGCGTAGTCGTGGAACGGGCCACCATGATCGCGGGCGATCACGGCACTCTGGCGGTACGCCTCGCCGTGCATGATCGCGGTCAGGGCCGCCGCGTAGTTGCGGCCTTCCTCGCTGTCGTAGGCGAGCCCACGGCTCATCAGCAGCGCGCCGAGGTTGGCATAGCCCAGCCCGAGCGGCCGGAAGCGATGCGAGTTCTCCTCGATCCGGGCCGTTGGATAGCTGGCGTTGTCGACCAGGATCTCCTGGGCGGTGATCGTCAGCCGGGCGGCGTAGCGGTACGACTCGACGTCGAACTCGCCGTCCTCGCCCACGAACTGCATCAGGTTGAGGCTGGCCAGGTTGCACGCCGTGTCGTTCAGGAACATGTACTCGGAGCACGGGTTGGAGGCATAGATCCGGTCCGAGTTGGCCGTGGTGTGCCAGTCGTTGATGGTGGTGTCGTACTGGATCCCGGGATCGCCGCACAGGTGGGCGGCATCGGCCATCCGCTTGAAGATGTCGCGCGCCTGGTAGGTACCCATCGGCGCGCCGTCGACCACCGCGTGGGTGGTCCACTCGCCATCCGATTCGATCGCCTCCATGAACGCGTCGGTCACCCGGACCGAGTGGTTGGCGTTCTGGAATGAGACCGAGCCGTAGGCCTCACCGGTGAACGACGGGTCGTAGCCCATCTCGATCAGGGCCCAGGCCTTCTTCTCCTCGAGCATCTTCGAGTCGATGAAGTCGAGGATGTCGGGGTGCTCGGCGTCGAGGATCACCATCTTCGCGGCGCGCCGGGTCTTGCCACCCGACTTGACCACGCCGGCGAACGCGTCATAGCCGCGCATGAAGCTGACCGGGCCGGAGGCCGTGCCGCCGCCCGACATGCGCTCACGGGACGAGCGGATCGGGCTCAGGTTGGAGCCGGCGCCCGAGCCGAACTTGAACAGCATCGCCTCGGTCTTGGCCAGGTCCATGATGCTGCTCATCGAGTCCTGGACCGAGTTGATGAAGCAGGCCGAGCACTGTGGCCGGGCTTCGATGCCCACGTTGAACCAGACCGGCGAGTTGAAGCTCATCTTCTGGTGGACGAGCAGGTAGGCCAGCTCGGCCTGGAACGTGGCCAGGTCCTCGTCCGAGGCAAAGTAGTGCTGGGTCTCGGCCCACGCGGCGATCGTGTTGACCACCCGGTCGATCAGCTGGCGAACGCTGGTCTCGCGCTCGGGCGTCCCGACATGGCCGCGGAAGTATTTGCTGACAACCACGTTGGTGGCGAGCTGGCTCCAGAAGCCGGGGACCTCGACGTCCTTCTGCTCGAAGACGAGCTTGCCCGACTCGTTGCCGATCGCGGCGGTCCGGGTCTCCCAGGCGATTTCGTCGTAGGGATGGATGCCGGGCTGGGTCCAGCGCCGGTCGAAGGTCAGGCCCTTCGCCGGCCGGCCGTCTTCGCGCCGGCCGTCGAAGCTGGCGCCCCACGGACCGGCGTGGCGCGGCTGGGTCTTCACGAGGACCTTGCCGGCTTTGCCGGAGACCTTGCTCGCGGCCTTGTCCGCAGCCCTGGCTGCGCGGCCTGCCCGCTTCTCGGGGCGATCGCCCGTGTGGGCGGCCTCATCCATCACCGAAATCGACTCCGGGGCGACACGGGCCACTGGTTGCTCCTCTCCTCCAGGCCGCTCATCGTCTGATCGATGGGCCGGCTGGCGTTGCCTGGGTTCAGCCCCGGGCCTGATCTGGCGGCAGGGTGCTGAACCGATAAGTTCCGGACCGATTCGTGGGTTGACGACGGGGATCCGGGCGGGGGCTGGGAAAACGGCTCCGGGGCTGGGGGACCCGACTCGGAGCTGGATCTGCCGCGGGTTGCGGCTACGGACTCGGGGTTCCGACTGGTCTGTTTGGGCGATGCGGTCCTCGGTCCGGTAGCTGCGACAACGATCCGATCCAGTCACCCGATCCGGGCCGGTGATCGACTTTCGCGGAGGTCCGAACCTGCTGGCCGGCAGCCTCCCGAGCGATCCTCCGGGGCGTCCCGAGTGACCTGCTAACGTTACGCCTCGAGCGGTGCCTCGTCAACCCCAAAACACAAGATCTAGTGGTCCGTTTGGTCGCCCTACCGCTACATGGTGTGGCTGTGGACAATCCGGGCTGGCAGCTCGAATTGCTGTGCAGGGCCTGTGGAGAGGTGCCCCGGCTGCGTGGACAGGCTGTGGATCCAGGGTGCAGTGGTTCGCACTGCGGGCGTGGGCGGCCAAGGTCCAGGCGCCATCCGGGCGGCGTGCTGCGGGGTCATATTAGTACAGGCGTGCGGTTTGGACTTGGGCCAGGGTTTGCGTCTTACGCACATGACCGACAAGGGTTGGCGCCGACCTGGTCGATCCTGTTCGTCTCACGCATGAAAGCGACCAATCCAGCACAGATCTGTTCGAATCCATGCGTCCGGCGCAAAGAATGGACGCTCTACGACCCGGACTCGTCGCATATGTGCGCCAGATGCAAACCCGGCAGAACCCGGCCACGCGGCAGAACCCGGCAGAGCCCCCGGCGGCCTACCGGCCGAAGCGACGGGCCCGGAGCTGGTAGGTGCGCAGGGCGCGCAGGAAGTCGATCTCGCGGAAGGCCGGCCAGTAGGCCTCGCAGAATTGCAGCTCGGAATAGACCGATTGCCAGGGCAGGAAGCCCGACAGGCGGACCTCACCCGACGTCCGGATGATCAGGTCGGGCTCCGACGAGCCCTTCGTATACAGGTGATCGGCCACCGCTTCGGCGGTCAGCTCGTCGGCAATCTGGTTGGACGCCACGCCCGCCGCAGCCGCCGCCCGGACGGTGGACCGGAAGGCCTCGAGCAGCTCGTCCCGGCCGGAGTAGGCCAGGGCCACCGTGACATCCATGGTGCCGTCCTCCCGGGACAGCTCGGCCGACGATTCGACCACCGAACGGAGCCCTTCCGGGAGCAGGTCGCGCCGTCCGATCACCCGCAGGTGGATGGGCAGACGGGTCTTGCGCCGGCCGTCGGCCATGGCCCGGATGGCCTCCTCGGCGACGTCGGTGATCGTGCCCACCTCGTCGGCCGGCCGGCCCAGGTTCTCCAGCGACAGCGCCCACAGGGTCACCTCGTGGATGCCCATCTCGGCACACCAGTCGATCAGCTCGAGGGCCTTCTCGGCTCCCGCCCGGTGACCGGCCCCCGGATCGGCGAAGCCCTCGGCCGTCGCCCAGCGTCGATTGCCGTCCATGATCACGGCGATGTGCTCGGGCCGGCGATCGGACAGGACGCGCGCCCGGAGGCGCTGCAGGTAGAAGGCGTAGACCGGGGTCAGGGCCAGGTCGCGGGTCCGGCGATAGGCAGGTCCGAGTCGCTCCCGAACGGTCCGCGAGCGACGGGCGGCTGGCGTCCCGGGCCCGGCGGGGGTCAGTTCAGGCCGCTGTAGGCGTGCAGCCCGGCGAACCACAGGCTGCCGGAGTAGGTGACCAGGACCATCCCGAAGCCCACGACCAACAGGAGCGCCGCCGGCCGGCCCGCCCAGGCCCGCTGGTTGCGAGCGTGGAGGTAGACCGCGTAGGTCAGCCAGGTGACCAGGGCGGAGGTCTCCTTGGGATCCCAGCCCCAATAGCGCGACCAGGCGATGCTGGCCCACACGCTGCCCAGGATGATCATCGTGGCGAAGATCGGGAAGCCCACGATCACTGATCGGTAGGCGACCTCGTCGAGGACCTTGTGGGATGGCAGCCAGGCAAACCGATCGCGATTGCCCTGGGCCAGGTAGCCCACTCCGGCCGCGAAGCTGGTGGCGAAGATGCCGTAGGCAATCGTGGCCATTCCGACATGAATCGTGAGCAGGGGCGCGTTGTTCAGCGCCGGGACGAGCGGGATGATCTCGTTGGGCAGGGTGGTGCTGTACAGGAACAGGGCCAGGGCCACCCCGCTCGGGATGAACCCGATCGAGCGGATTGGGTAGCGCCGGCTGAGGACGAGGTAGCCGGCCAGGATGGTGAACGTGAAGGCGACCGTGAACTCTTCCATGTTGCCCCACGGCCCGCGACCGACCACGATCGCCCGCATCAGCATCGACAGGCCGATCAGGGTTGCCGAGATGACGGTCAGTCCGTAGGCAAACGGTGCAGCCGCAGATCGGGGCTCGAGGCCGGCGGCGAAGGCGGCGTCGCGGCCATCGACGAAGGAGCCAGTGACCACGCCGGCAAAGGCCGGCTGGCGGATCGAGTTGAACGCCGCCGCCAGGCGCCGGCCGTGGGCCAGGAGCATGGCATGGACCACGTGTGCCCCAAAGGCCAGCACCAGCAGGATTCCGCCCGCCGTGTAGAAGATCAGCGAGCCATCGGCCACGGGTCTACTCCTGTCCTCTAACAGTCCAATCAGATCAGGCGCCGGCCGGGCTCAGGCGGCCGCGCCACCACCGGGCGGCGGCCCGGCCGGTTGCAGGGTCCGCACGGCGACCCGCTTGTCGAGCTTGAGCACAAGTCCACAGTTGTGGCAGGTGGTCACGTCGGCGAATCGGGCAATCCCGCACATCGGGCAGGTCACCGACAGGCGTTGACCGGCGTCGTTCTCGGTGGCCCCGGGCGGATAGATCAGGCCGGTCCGCAGGTCATAGGGCTCACCGGGTGGGAAGAGCGGCAGGCCGTCGGCGGCAATCGCCGCGAGGCGCGGGCCTTCCAGGAAGCGGACCTTGGTCCGCGGCCGGCGCACGACGTAGTACAGCCAGTAGAGAACCAGGATCGAGATCAAGGGTCCGATCACGCCGATCAGCAGGAAGAACGGGAGCAGCCCGATCAGTGAGCCCCAGTCGGGGCTGACGACCTTGCCAAGGAGGCCCAGGACCTGGGTCCACAGGTTGCTGATCTGGTCGGGCAGGTTCACGGGCGAATTCTAGCCCGTCGCCGAGGATTGCCGGACTTTGTCGTCGCACCTCGGCCCGGTTGCCAGCCGGCGCGCTCGCCGTCATCTTCGGGGGCCGTCTCGGGGATCGCGGCCAGGGCGGGTACGGGCGCCGGCGGGCGGGCTACTCCAACCGACGGGGCGCTGAGCCGGGTTCGTTCCAGCCGGCCGATCAGCCAGTCGGCGCTGGCGACTCGTGCTCCGCGATGGCGGATCCTGTTGGCCAGCTCGCGGTCATCGGTCACCACCAGCAGGACGTCGCCCAGCCGGGCGGCCAGCTCGGGGGTGCCGCCCGACCCGATGGCGTCGGCGACCAATCGATCCAGGAGCGAGTCGGCCGAGTAGCGACCGCTGTGGCGGACCGTCAGTCCGTTGGCGATCCGGACGCCGGCCAGGCCGTGTTCCGGGGCACCGTCCAGGACCAGCTCGATCCGCGTGGTGGCTGGGATCACGGCCCGCAGCCGGCCGATCAGGGCAGCCGGCGCGCGGGCGACCCGCCCGTCGCGGCTCATCCGGTACAGCAGATTGGTGCCGTCGATCAGCAGCCGCTCCACGCCGTGGAGCGGATCGCGCGACGGGCGATCGGGCGGTCGATTCACCGGGCCATCGTGACACGACCACGTTCGACCGTGTCCGGGCGCCACCTGTAGGCTTCGGTCATGCTCCTGCTGGTTGATCTCGACGGCGTCGTCTATCGCGGCACGGAGCCGATTCCGGGCATTGCCGCGCTGCTCTCCCGGCGCGCCGCGGCCGGCGACGACGTGGTCTACGTCACGAACAACTCCATGTGGTACCGGGCGGACTACGTCGAGCGCCTGGCGGCCATGGGCGCGCCCGTGTCGGCCGATCGGGTGGTCAGCTCGCCACGGGCCACCGCCCTGTACCTGCGCAAGCTGGAACCCGGACTCGAACGGGTCCTCGCCCTGGGTGGCGCAGGACTGGGCCGGGAGCTGGCCGATGTCGGCTTCTCGGTGGTGATGGCCGGCACGGCTGCCGACCGTGTAGTCCGCGAAGGGATCGATCGCTACGAGGCCAGCGGCCGCCCGGGCGCCGTGGTCGTGGGGCTCGATCCCGAGTTGAGCTGGGAGCGCCTGGCGGTGGCGTCCAGCTCGATCCGGGCAGGTGCCCGGTTCATCGCCACCAACCGCGATCCGATCTACCCCACGGAGCGGGGCCTGATGCCCGGGTCCGGTTCGGTGGTCGCCGCGGTCGAGGCAGCCAGCGGGGTCGTCCCCATCTCGATCGGCAAGCCCGCCCCGCTCCTGCTCCAGGAAGCGGCCCGGATCGTCGGCGCGGACGCCCGGACGGCGGTGATGATCGGGGACGGCATCCAGACCGATCTGCTGGCTGCCCGGGCGGTCGGGGCGCGCTGCGTGCTGATGCTCACGGGCGTGTCCACGAGGGCCCAGGCAGAGGCACTGCCCCAGGCGACCCAGCCCGACGCGATCGCCGCCGATGCGGCTGAGCTGGAAGCCGCCCTCGAGCAGCTGCGCGGGGCCGTTTAGGCGTCCGTCGCGCCAAGCTCCGGCACCTGGGCGGCCCACAGCCCGAATTCCCGGCGGAGCGGCTCGAGCACGCCGGGTTCTGCAAACGCCGCGTCCAGGCCGTGCTGGTCGATCGCCCACAGCTCGGGCAGGCGCAGCCCGATCTCCTCGATCGCCCGGACGTATTCCTCCGACAGCAGGATGTCCGAGACCGTGCTGCCGTCCGTCGACAGGCTGACCGGCACGCCGGCCCGATACAGGCGGGCCAGCGGGTGGGCCGCCACCGACGGGACGATCCCGGCCTGGACGTTGCTGGTCGGGCACAGGTCCAGGGTGATTGCACGAGCCCGCAGCTCGGCCATCAGCTCGACGTCATCGACCGCCCCCGGACCATGGGCAATCCGCTCCGGATCCAGGGCCAGCGCCCGGCGCACCTGGGCGGCACCGGCCCACTCGCCGGCGTGGAGGGTGATCCGCAGTCCGCCCGCCCGGGCGACCTCAAAGGCCCGCCGGAAGATCAGCGGGTCGGGCGCTGCAGCCTCAGGCCCGGCCAGGTCCCAGCCGGTCAGGCCCTGATCGCGGAAGCGCACGGCCGTCTCGGCCAGGACCACGACCGCGCCGGGATCGTGGCTGCGCAGGGCCGTGCAGATCAGCCGGACGACGCTGCCCGTCCGGGCGGCCCCGGCCCGGGCGCCCCGACAGACGGCAGCGATCCCCTCGTCCAGGGCCAGGCCACGGGCAAGGTGGAGGGCCGGACCCCAGCGGATCTCGACATAGCGGACGTTGTCGGCCGCCTTGGATTCGACCAGCTCGGTGGTGACCCGCTCGAGTGCCTCGGCGTCCTGGAGGAGGGCGATGGGCAGGTCGTAGCGGGTCAGGAGCTCCGCCTGCGAGGCCATCCGGGCAGGTCCGACAAGCGCCTCGAACATCCCGTCCCAGGTCACCGGGGCGGCCACCCCGCGACTGGCGGCCAGGGCCAGGGCCGT
>JBBRIV010000073.1:0-11801 GCA_038220425.1 Candidatus Limnocylindrales bacterium | reverse complement strand
CGGTGCGATCCGGGCCCTGACCGCCCGGGCGCCCGGTCCGCCGGCCTGGTCCGATGTCGCCGTCCTTTACCGCAAGCACAAGCATCGCAACGAGATCGTCGCCCGCCTGCGCGAGGAGGAGATCCCGTACACCGTGGTCGGCGGCCTGTCGCTGTTCGACACGCCCGAGGTCCGCGACCTCGAGCAGAGCCTGCGGGCCATCGCCAATCCGGGCGACGACGTGGCCGTGGTCCGGATGATGTCGGCCGGGCCGTGGCGGCTGGACCCGCTCGAAATCCTGTCGATCAGCCGGATGGCCCGCTTCGACGGCCGCCACCTGATCGACGTTGCCCGCGAGATCGTCGAGTCTGGCCAGGTCCAGGTGGAACGCCTCAAGGGGGCCCTCGAGGATCAGCTACCCGGCGCTCCACTCGACTCGATCCGCGCGGTGGATGTCAGCCCGGACACCCGGGCGAAGTTGCGCCGGCTGCTCGAAACGCTCGACGAGCTGTCCCCCCAGACGTGGCGCGAAGGCCCATTCACCCTGCTCGAGCGCTTCGTGGAACGGACCGGCCAGATCCTCAACCTGATCAGCGCGGACACCCGCGAGTCGCAGCGGATCGCGGTCAACCTGGCCAGCTTCCTGCGCTTCAGCAGCGATTGGCAGGCAGCCTTCCCGGCGGGCCACCTCAACCAGTTCGTCGACTACCTGACCACCTACCAGGAGGCGGGTGGCGAGCTGCCCACCAGCGTCGAGCTGAGCGAGGATGTTGAAGGCGTCCGGCTGATGACCGTCCACCAGGCCAAAGGCCTCGAGTTTCCGATCGTCATCGTGCCCGGCCTGCTCGAGCGCGAATGGCCCAGCAACATGGGCTCCAACGACATGTTCCCGGCCGACCTGCTGCGCGAGGGCAGCCCGGCGCCCGATTTCAACCTGGAGGAGGAGCGGCGCCTCCTGTACGTGGCCATCACCCGGGCCCGGGATCGCCTGATCGTGACCACCCATGGTGGCTCGGCCAGCCAGAAGGCCGGTCCCTCGCCGTTCGTGGCCGAGCTCCATGGCGCAGGACCGGACGGCTCCGGAGTAATCGAGGGCATCCGCGTCATTGATCGGACCGACCAGGGTGCGCTCGCCAGCGCCGCCGATCCCGTGCTCGAGCGAACGGTGGCCGCCGTCCGCCAGGTGGTCCCGCTGCCCACCAAGCGTGAACGCCGGCTGGCCCTCCGACTGCGGGCGACCGAGCTGCTCGGCATGCTCGAGGGGACCGACGGCAGCGACCCGGAGTCCGCGGCGGCCCGCGAACGCTTCACCGGCCAGCTCGTCGACGTGGGGCGCTCGACGGTGCTCGGCGCCGAGGAGTCGCGCGCCCAGGGCCTCGATCCGTTCACGTTCCAGTCGCTCGCCCAGGATCGGACGGCCGGCGCCAACCTGCTCCAGGTGGCGCCCCTGGCGGCGCGCTTCAGCTACTCCCAGTTCTCCACCTACGAGCGCTGTCCGCTCCAGTACGCCTTCGCCAGCGTGTACCGCATCCCCACAGCCCGGACGGCCGGCTACTTTGCCTTCGGCTCGGCCGCCCACGCCGCGTTCGAGCGTTTCACGAAAGAGCGCCGCGAGCGGTTGGCCCGGGGCGAACCCGCGCCAACCCGGGCCGACCTCGAGCGCATCTTCGAGGCCGAGTGGACGCCCACCGAGTTCGGCGATCGGACCACCGAGGCCGAGTACCGGCGCAAGACCGGCAATCTCCTGGAGCGTTTCTGGACGGGGGAGCTGAGCAGCGCCAGCCAGGCGATCCACGAGGAGCTGGCGTTCAACCTGGCGATCGACCCGGGTGACGGCAGTCCGGCGGTCATGGTCGCCGGCTCGATCGACCGGATCGATCGGCTGCCCTCGGGTGGGATCGAGGTCATCGACTACAAGACCGGCCGGACGACGTCGCAGAAGGACGTCAGCCAGAACCTGCAGCTGTCGATCTACGCCCTGGCCTGCCGCGATGCCCTGGGTCTGGGAACTCCGGAGCTGGTGACCCTGTACTTCACCGAGTCGTCGATCCGGATGAGCACCACCCGAACAGACGCCCAGCTCGACGAGGCGCGCCAGGACATCGTCGCCCGGGCGGCCCGGATCCGGTCGGGCGATTTCGCTGCGACACCGGTCAAGACGATCTGCCAGCGCTGCGACTTCGCGGGGCTGTGTCCCAGCCGGATCAGCTAGCGAGCGTGGCGATCGACGGCCGCCCCACCGCCACCCTGCCGTTGCCCCAGCTCATCCGGCTGTCGCTGTACTGGCTGGGCCTGTCGTCGATCTTTGCCGGACTGTCCAACATCCTGGGCAATCGACTCCAGTTCACCGGCATGGTCGCACCCGGGACCGAGGGGACAACCCTCTTTGGTCTGACCATCGGCGGCTCGATCGTGGCCCTCCTGGTCCAGCCCACGGTGGGCTCGCTGAGCGACTACACGATCAGCCGCTGGGGCCGGCGCAAGCCGTACATCCTGGTTGGGTCGCTGCTGGACGTCGTGTTCCTGTACGGGATCGCCACGTCCAATGGCCTGCTGGCCATCGCCGGCTTCGTGATCCTGCTTCAGTTCAGCAGCAACGTGGCCCAGGGCCCGTTCCAGGGCTACGTGCCGGACCTTGTGCCAACCCAGCAGGTCGGCCTGGCCAGCTCGCTGGTGGGCCTGATGCAGATCATCGGCAACGTTGCCGGGTTCACGATCGGCTCGATCGCGGCGGCAACCCACAACTACCTGGCGGGCACGATGGCCCTGGGCGTGCTCGAGTTCGTCACGATGCTCAGCGTGGTCCTGCGGGTGGACGACGGCCACGCCACCAAGTCGCGCAACGGCCGGTCGTGGTTCGCGATCGCCCGCGAGGCGTGGGCCACCGACATCCTGCGCGAGCACAGCTTCCTGTGGCTGGTCAGCTCGCGCCTGCTGTTCCTGATGGGCGCGGCGATGCTAGTGATCCTCGGCCCGTTCTACCTTCACCAGACGTTTGGCCTGGACGAGGCGGCCAGCGGCACGACCTTCCTGGTCGTGGTTGGGTTCGTGCTCGTGGCCAACCTGGCCGCGGTCATTCCGGCCGGCCGCCTGTCGGATCGGTTCGGGCGCAAGCCGGTGCTCTACCTGAGCTTCAGCCTGGGCACCCTGGGAATGACCGTGGTCGCGCTTGCGCCGAGCGTCCCGGTCGCCTGCATCGGGGTCGTCGTGTTCGGCCTGGCCTCGGGCAGCTTCCTGGCAGTCGACTGGGCGCTCATGACCGAGATCATCCCCAAGGCCTCATCCGGTCGCTACATGGGGATCAGCAACGTCGCCGCGGCATCGGCCAGTGTCCTCGCCCTGGCCCTGGGCGGGACGCTCATGGATACGGTCGATCGGGTGGTTGGTCCGGGCACCGGCCCGCGGGCCGCCTATGGCCTGGCCGTGCTGTTCTTCCTGATCGGCGGACTGCTCCTCAGGCCGGTTCACGAGCCGCCTCGAGGCGGGGTCCGCCAGATCGTCATGGTTGGCCTGATGGGCGCCGGGAAGACGACCGTCGGGACCTTGATCGCGGCGCACCTGGGCTGGCCCATGCGCGATTCGGATGTCCAGCTCCAGGACGCCGGCGGGACCACCGCCCGTGCGATTCGGGATGCCCAGGGCACCGCGGCGCTGCACGATCTGGAGGCGCAGGCGCTCCTGCGAGCACTCGCCCAGCCCAGCCCGGGTGTCGTGTGTGCCGCAGCCAGCACCATCGAGAACGCCGCGGCCCGGGCCGCGCTGGCCGAGCCGGGCGTTGCCGTGATCTGGCTGACCGCAGCGCCAACGATCCTGGCCGGGCGGTTCGCGAACGATCCGCACCGACCGATCTACGGCGCCGACCAGGTAGCGGTGACCGAAGACCGGGCGAGCCGGCGCAATCCGCTGTACGCCGCTCTCGACCCGATCACGATTGCGGTCGACGGTCTCGCGCCGGCTGCCGTCGCCGAGCAGGCCCTGGCGGACCTCCACCGGAGCTACGGTCAGCTGCGTCCGCCCGGGCGGTGATCCCGAGCGGACGCGGCCCGAGTTGGCGATAGGTCGCTGGCGGTAGGGCCTAGTTCTGGCCGGTCGCCTTGGGCTTGCCGATCGTGACGGTGACCTCATCGGCACCGCGCACGAGCAGGATCTCGTAGGGCTGCTTGGTGGCGCTGATCGCATCGAGCAGCTCGTCGGAGTCGGTCACCGGCTTGCCGGCAACGGCGACGATCAGGTCGCCCCGGCTGATCCCGGCGGTCGCGGCCGGGCTGTCATCCTCGACGCCCCGGACCAGCAGTCCATCGCGATCGGGCAGGCCAACTGACCGGCGCATCCGACGGGCGACGAAGGCCGGTGCGATCGCGATCCCCAGCCGCGGACGCTCAACCGAGCTCCCGCCGGCCAGTGATTCGACCCGCTCCTTGAGCGCGCCGTCGGCCGGCAGCGCCAGGTAGAAGCCTTCGCCGATCCGATTGGTGTTCAAGCCGATGAACTTGCCACTGCCATCCAGCAGCGGGCCGCCCGATGAACCCGAGGCAAGCGGAGCGGTGTGCTCGATGCTGCCCGAGATGCGCCGGCCGCCCGGGCCGCGGAACGCGCGACCAACGGCCGAGACGGTCCCGAGGGTGATCCGGGCCCCTCCCGAGCGCGAAGGCGCCAGGCCAAAGACCACCGAGCCGATGCTGACGGCGGCATCCGTCGCCCAGCCGATGGCCGGTGCCCCGGTGGTATCGACCGTGACCACGGCGAGATCGCCATCGTGGTCGACGCCGACGACGGTGCCAACGGTTGAGCGGCCATCGGCGAAGGTAACGGTGACTTCCTCACCGCGAAGGTTGTGCGCATTGGTGAGCACGTGGCCGTCGGCCACGACCACGCCTGAGCCGCGCTGATCGCGGCCGATGCCCACGACCGAGGGACCGGCCTTCGTGGCGGCGGCCTGGAGTGCGCCCCGGAGATCGTCGATAAGAGACATTGCGGTGGAGTCCTCGTGAGTAGCTGGGTTGTGCCTGGGTTGACGTCCCGTGCTGGTCGACGCCCCGGGCCTGGTCGACTAGTGACTTGCAATCTACTACTCTCTCCAGATGAACGCAAGCGACCCATCCACCCAGCCATGCACCCTGGCACCCACGCTCGCGCCTACCATGGACGGCGTGGTAAGCAGGGCCGATTCGTCGATTCCGTCGTCGCCGTTGGGCGCCGCCCTGGATCGAGTCGGCGATCGGTGGAGCCTCCTGCTGGTGGAGCGCCTGCTCGACGGACCCGCTCGGTTCAACGACCTCCTGACGGGGGTGGTCGGGATCGCTCCTAACATCCTGTCCGACCGACTGCGCCGGCTCGAGCGCGAGCGGGTCCTCCACGCCGTCCCGTACTCGAAGCGACCGCTCCGCATGGAATACGCCCTGACCGCCGACGGCCGCGACCTGGCCAGTGCCGTGCGACTGCTCGCCGACTGGGGCGGCAGCCGGCCGGTCGACGGCGAAGCCCGCCACGAGGCGCTCCGCCACGACGCCTGCGGCACGCCCCTCGAAGCCCGCTGGTTCTGCCCCACCTGCGAGCGCAGCATCGCCGACGCCGAAACCGCCGAGGATCGCCTGGTCTAGGGCCTCGCGCCTCCGCGGCACCGGTACCCGCGGCACCCTGGCGCCCGGCACTGGAGGCCCTGGCGCCCTGGCGCCCTGGCGCCCTCCGGCCTTCCTGCCAGGCGACGAACCACTGCTTTCGGCCGCGATGGCGTCCCGCAGACGGATCTGGCCGAGGAAAACCACCAATTGCCGGTGGATTCGGGTCGACCCGAGCCTGATACGGGGTCCGTAGGCGGCAAACCGTCGGCGGCGCGGCCAATTGACTCCGAAATCGACCGACTTGTCGCCTGGCAGGAACGGCGGCTGAAACCTCGGCGGAACCGGGCTTCGCCGAACCGCGGCGGAACCGCGGCTAGCAAGCGAGAACGGAATCGGGTCGTCGTTCGTCTGGAATGGTGTGATGCTATCCAGAGTTGCGCCCACGCTCGAACGACGGGAGGGAGACCTGGGCAACGCCGATGCCGGCGAGGCCGGCCAGCGGTTCCTGCGCCTCGCCAACGGCGAGCTCGATCGAGCCTATCGCCTGGCCGGCATCATCCTGGGCGACCAGACCGAAGCCGAGGACGCCACCCAGGATGCCCTGGTCCGAGCGTGGCAGTCGGCCGGGACGTTGCGAGATCCGGCCGGATTCCAAGCCTGGTTCGATCGGATCCTGGTCAACATCTGCCGGGATCGACTCCGCCGCCGGCGCCGAATCACGTTCATCCCCATCGACCCGGAGGACGACGCATCCGACCGGCGCGATCCGTTTTGCTCGGTGCTGGATCGGGACCAGGTCGTCCGCGCGATGGCTCACGTCAGCCCCGACGAGCGGCTCGTCCTGGTCCTCCACTACTGGGCGGACCTGACCCTTGACGGCGTGGCCGAACGACTCGGCTGGCCGGTCGGCACGGTCAAGTCGCGTCTACACCACGGACTCAGTGAGATCCGACGCGTGCTCAATGGCGCGTCGGATGGAGGCGCACGGCGATGACCGGCCCCGACGACGATCTCGAGCAACAGCTTCGCGACGGACTCCGACGAGGCGCGCTGCCACCCGCACCAGATGCCCTCCGGCGACGCCTGGCCGGGCTGCCCAACGAACGTTCGATGTCGGGCGCGGCGCGCTTGTTCAGCGGGCTGCGACTGGCCGCGCTGGCATCGGCAGCCGCCGTGGTCCTCGTATTCGTGCTCGTCGCCCACTCGCTGCCCGGGCCATCCGGTCTGGGCACCGCTACGGCCATTCCGTCGGCCGTGCCTTCCCTCTTGCCGTCAGCATCGGCCAGTGGCCAGCCCAGCTCGACAGTGAGTCCGACACTGACGCCCAGTCCAACCCCGACGGCCAGCCTGTGCACACTGCCTTGCGATCCGTACGGCACGCTGCCCCCAGTACTGATCCAGCCGTCGCCTGCCCCGGGGTTTACGTGTGCCTCGACCACGGTCCTGCCGGCCACGACCAGCGCCGTCACCGCAATCAACGATGTTCGGGTTGGGACGCATGCCGGCTACGACCGGATCGTGTTCCAGTTCGCTGGCGCGGGCCGGCCCAGGCTGACAATCGCCAAGGCCACTCCTCCCTTCGTGGAGGATGCCAGTGGCCAGCCCGTCAGCGTCGCGGGCCGCGCATTCCTGACCCTGAAGCTGTACGACGCGAGTGGGTTCCCGACCTACACGGGTCCGAATTCGTTCTCGCCGGGCTATCCGAGCCTGACCGCGCTGGTCAACAACGGCGACTACGAGGGCTATGTCAGCTGGGTGGCCGGCCTGACCGACCTGTCCTGCTACCGGATCTCGACGCTGACCGGGCCAACCAGGATCGTCATCGACATCCAGGCACCCTGACCCGGCGTTCCTGCCAGGCGACAAATCGTCCGGTTTCGATCGCGACGGCGCCTCGCGGACGGATTCGCCTGAGAAAGCCCCGATTTTCGATGGATTCGGGTCGAACCCGAGGTGACTCGGGTCCTGGGGCAGCCAGGCTACGGGCGGCCCGGGCCATTGACTCCGAAAATCGGCGATTTGTCGCCTGGAGGGAACCGCGGCGGCCGCGGCGCGCCTGAGGGGAACCGCGGCGGCCGCGGTGCGGCGGGGAACCGCGGCGGCCGCGGCGCGCCTGAGGGGAACCGCGGCTCAGCTTGGCGGCGGTACCGGCGTCGGCAAGGGCTCGCCGCGGATGCCGGCGATCAGGTTGGCCGCGGCCATCTCGGCCATCCGGCCGCGGGTCGCCCGGGTGGCCGAGGCGATGTGGGGCACGATCAGGCAGTTGTCCAGGTCAAGCAGCGGATCGTCGCTTCGAATCGGCTCGGGATCGGTGACATCCAGGGCTGCGCCGCCGAGGAGCCCGCGACGCAGCGCCACCGCCAAGGCCGCTGAATCAATGACCGGCCCGCGGGCGGTGTTGACCAGGATCGCCGTAGGCTTCATCAGGTCCAGCGCGGCAGCGTCGATCAGGTGGCGCGTGTCGGCGCTCAGGTTGACATGCAGGCTCACGAAGTCGGAGCGGGCAAGCAGCTCGGGCAGCGAGACGCAGCTGGCGCCCAGCTCGGCCTCGATCGCCGGCTCGACCGCCGTCCGCGACGAGTACAGGATCGTCATCCCGAACCCTTTGGCGCGGCGCGCCACTGCCTGGCCGATCCGGCCAAACCCCACGATTCCGATCGTGGCCCCGTGCAGGTCCGAGCCCAGGAAGGCAAGCGGCCCCCAGGTCTGCCAGTGGCGGTCCTGGACGTAGCCCGCCGCCTCGGGAATCCGCCGGGCGGCGGCCATCATCAGGGCAAAGGCAAAGTCGGCCGTGGTCTCGGTCAGGACCCCGGGCGTGTTGCCGACGGCCACGCCGCGCTCAGCGCAGGCCCGCACATCGATGTTGTCGTAGCCGACGGCGTAGTTGCTCACGACGCGCAGGCCGGGTCCGGCCCGCTCGAGGAACTCCACGTCGACCCGGTCGGTGAGCAGGGTCAGGACGCCCATGCAGCCGGCCACGGCCGCCAGCAGCTCAGAGCGGGACGGCGGCAGATCGGCCGACCAGACCACGGCATCGGCGGCAGCCAGGATCGGGACGAGCCCCGCGTCGGGGATCCGGCGCGCCACGAAGACGCGCGGCAGAGCCGGCTCCAACGACGAACCCGGCACCGCGGCGGTCAGTTGCGAGCCGCGACGAGCGGCTCCACGAGGGTCCGGATGCGGCCCATCGCCTCGATGATCCGGGCCTGCGAGTTGGCGTAGCTGATCCGGACGTTGTGGGTGCCCTGTCCGCCAAAGGCCGTGCCGGCCAGGACCGAGACACCCGATTCGGTGAGCAGCCGATCGGCCAGCTGGGCACCGGTCAGGCCGGTCCCCCGGATATCCGGGAAGACGTAGAACGCGCCGGCCGGCCGGCGGCACTCGAAGCCTGGGATCGCGTTCAGGCCGTCGACGATCAGGTCGCGCCGGGCGCGGAACTCGACGACCATCGCGTCGACCGAGTCCTGCGGGCCATTGAGCGCCTCGGCCGCCGCGATCTGGCTGTGGCTGCTCGTGCACGACACGCTGTTGATGATCAGCCGGCTGAAGGGCAGGAGGAGCGGCTCGGGCAGGATCGCGTACCCCAGCCGCCAGCCGGTCATCGCGTAGGTCTTGCTGAACCCGTCGAGGACGATCGTGCGCTCGGCCATCCCCGGCAGCGAAGCGATCGAGACGTGCTCGCCGTCGTAGATGATCCGGCCGTAGATCTCGTCATCGAGCACGGTCAGGTCGTGACGCAGGGCGATCTCGGCAACCCGCTCGATGTCCGCCCGGGTGAAGACGCCGCCGGTAGGGTTGGCCGGCGAGTTGATGATCAGCAGCTTCGTCCGGGGCGTGACCAGTCGTTCGAGCTCGTCCAGGTCCACCCGGAAGTCGTTCTCCATCCGGATCGGCAGGGGCACCGGCGTCGCGCCGACGAAGCGGGTCATCGACTCGTAGATGGGGAAGCCCGGGTCCGGGTAGATGACCTCATCGCCCGCCTGGGCCAGGGCGAGCAGGGCATAGAACATGATCGGCTTGGCGCCCGGGCTGACGACCACCTGTCCGGCGCTCACCGGGAACCCCTTGCGCCGGGTCGCATCGGCGGCGATCGCCTCGCGCAGCACGGGCAGGCCCATGAACGGGCCGTAGTGGGTCCAGCCATCGTCGAGGGCCTGTTTGGCGGCCGCCCGGACATTGGCCGGTGTGTCGAAATCGGGCTCGCCGATTTCCAGGTGAATCACGTCGACCCCGGTTGCCTCGAGCGCCCGGGCTCGGGCGGCGGCCTCGAACGCGGTCTCCGTCCCAATCGTGGTCATCCGGTCCGCGAGGCGCATCTCAGTTCCTCCCGTCAGCGGCGGCGCCCGCCCCGGCCACGGGGGCCTTCAAGGTCCCGCTCAAGACCCCGGCATGACCGGTCCGGGCGGCTCGCCGGGCATCTTCGACATGACGCCGGGTGATGGCATCCAGGACCAGCGCGTCGGCCGCCGGGTCGATCGCGGCTACCTCGGCCGCGGCCACGATCGGGGCCGCCGCCCGGAGCGCCTCGAGCACGCTGGCCAGGGTCACGTTGCTCGCCGCCACGGCGGTGGTGGCCCGGAACGCAAGGTGGGCTTCGCTCCGCTGGAGGGCCGTCTCGGCCGCCCGCTCGGCGGCCAGGTGCAGGCTCAGCTCGACCAGGTCTTCGTCGGTCCGGCGCTCGGCAGCCAGGGCGGCCAGGTCACCCTCGAGAATTGCGATTGCCTCGGCCACATCGCCCCGTTCGCCGCCCCAGGCAACCAGTCGCCACTCGACGGCTCGCGAAAACGACTCGGGCGTGGAATCGGCGACGTAGGTGCCGTCGCCGTGGCGCGATTCGATCAGGCCGACCAGGGCCAGCGACTTGAGCGCTTCGCGAACGGTCGTCCGGCCCACCCCAAGCTCCTCGGCCAGGCGCCGCTCGGATGGGATCCGGGCGCCGGGCTGAAGGTGACCGGTGGTCACATACGCGGTCAGCAGGCGGGCGATCTCCTCGGGCGAGGCACTCCGGCGGCGGCTGGCAACGGGCCCGGGCGAACCGGCCGGTTTGCTGCGCG
Organism: Candidatus Limnocylindrales bacterium; assembly: GCA_038220425.1. Taxonomy (GTDB): domain Bacteria; phylum Chloroflexota; class Limnocylindria; order Limnocylindrales; family CSP1-4; genus Palsa-1033. The sequence goes on along the minus strand of JBBRIV010000073.1, from coordinate 1,207 downwards.
TTTGCTCGGACGTGGTCACCGCGATCCTCGGCTGCAGAGCGGTCATCTTACCCGTCGATCACCGCCGGGAGCCAGTGCCGAAGCGACAGGCGGGTCAGCCGGCGCCTCGCGTCAGCCGGGGTCCGCGTCAGCCCGTGGCCTGCAGACCTGCCGCAATCGCATTGACCGTGAGCTGGACCAGGCGCCGAACCGCCTCGGCCTTCGCGTCGTCGGGGTCGTGGCCGCGCAGGCGGGCCAGGAGGTGAACCTGGATCTCCGCCAGCGGATCGAGATAGGGCGCCCGGACGTTCAGCGAACGCTGCAGGCCGGGCAGGCCGTCGAGCAGGTTGGCCCGGCCGGTCACCTCGCCGAGCAACGCCGTCGCCCGGCTGTATTCGGCCTCGATCGACGCCCAGGCAGCCGCCCCGGCCGGGCTTTCGTCCAGCCGGTGGTACGCCCGGGCCGTCTGCAGGTCGACCCTGGCCAGGGCGAGCTCGGCATTGTCGAGGATCGATTCGAAGAACGGCCAGGTCTTGTACAACCGCGCCAGGCGAGCCAGGCCGGCCTTGCCCTGGCGCTGGCGGATGCCGTCGAGGGCACTCCCCAGGCCGTACCAGCCGGGCAGGCCCAGGCGCACCTGCGACCAGGCAAAGGTCCACGGAATTGCCCGCAGCGATTCGATCGGCGATGACTGTTCCCTGCCCGGGCGGCGGGCCGGCCGCGAACCCAGGCGCATCCCGGCCAGCTCCTCGATCGGGGTCACCCGTCGAAAGTAGTCGGCGAAGCCGGGCCCCTGGACCAGCGTTCGATAGGCCTCCTCGGAGGTCCGGGCAAGCTCGTCCATGATCGGCCAGCCGTCGGATTCCGACGCCGCATGCCGCCCGGTGTGACTGTCGGCCGAGGCCAGCAGGGTTGCTCCGGCGAGCTCTTCCAGGTGACGCCGGGCAATCGTCGGGTTGGCGTAGTTGGTGGCAATCACCTCGCCCTGCTCGGTCAGCTTGAGCCGCCCGGCGATCGAGCCGGCAGCCTGGGCCAGGATTGCTCGCGCCGCCGGACCGCCGCCCCGGCCGATCGCGCCGCCCCGGCCGTGGAACAGGGTCAGCTCCAGGCCGTGCTTGCGAGCGACCCGGACAAGCGCGACCTGGGCGCGATAGAGCAACCAGTTGGCCGCCACAAAACCTGATTCCTTGTTCGAATCGGAGTAGCCCAGCATCACCTCCTGGCGATC
>JBBRIV010000072.1:0-11917 GCA_038220425.1 Candidatus Limnocylindrales bacterium | reverse complement strand
CCGCCAACAATGTCCAGGGCGCCAGCTACCCCTCGCTCTTCGCGGCGGTGGTGTCGGTGGCGGCCCACGACGTGGCCGACCCCTGGACCTGGTTCTATAACCCGGCGCCACCGGTCGAGTTCGGGGCCTACGGCGTCGACGTGGAGGTGGCCTGGAAGGGCGGCGGGAGCGTCGTCGCGACGGGCAACAGCTTCGCCGCTCCACATATCGCCGGCCTGGCCGCGCTCATCCGGGGGCGCTTCCCGGAGGCGACCCCGTTCGAGGTCAAGACGATCCTGGCCGCAACGGCCAACCGGCCGGGCTAGTGGCCTTTGCTGATCGGCCGGGCTAGTCGCCTTTGCTGCGGGTCGAGCGGATCGAGCTGAAGTGGCCCTCGACGTCATCGTCCTCGACGACCCGGGCCGTCCGGCTGGCGTGGCCCTCCACGTCGGGCGCTTCCTCGGCGGCCTGATCGACGCCGATCTTGCCGGGGTCGCGGGTCTCATCCTGGTCCTGGTCGGTCATCGGTCCTCCTTCGCTGGCGTGGGCGATTGGCCAACGGTACAGCGCGGATGGACTGATCAGGTAGGGCCGGGCTGACCCTCCAGGTGTCGGCCACGCGACAGCCCGCCGGCTGGGCTCCCCGGTGGAGGGCCGCCCTCCGAGCTCAACGGCTCGCCCGGCTCGCCTGCACCTGCATCAGATGAATGTTCGCGACCAGCCTCGAGCCATGCACGTCGGGAACTCGGCATCAGATGCAAGAACGCGACGGGGTCGTGCCCGGATTCGTCAGTTTCCTGCACCAGGTGCCGGAGCTCGACCAGGTGGACCCGCGGACACGTCGCGATCATTCACCTGGTGCAGGTCGGTCCGGGCCGTCGGCCAGTGGCGGGGGTGGCGGGCCGCCCACCGGATATCACGACTACTGTTAGCTGACGGGTTGCAGGGCGTTGGACTGGCTCTTTGGGCCTGGAATCCGCCTTGAAGGCCGCGATTTAGGATTAGTCGCGATATCGGGGCTGCCAGGGCGGACAGAGCGGCACGGGTGGGGCCTGACGTGGCGCTGCAGCTCGTCGCCTAAGGTTAGTCGTGATACGGGGCCCGGGTGCCCGGCTGGACGGCGACCCAGCCGGACCGAGCCACGCGACAGCCCGCCGGCTATGCTCCCCGGTGGAGGGCCAGCAGGCGCGGCGCCAGCTCCGGCCCCGCGGTGACGAGCTCGAGGAAGACCGGCCCATCCAGGGCCAGCAGGCGGACCGACGTCTCGGCCGTGATCGACGCGCTGCGCGCTGCGCCGGTGAGCAGCCCCAGCTCGCCGAAGGCATCGTCGACGCCCAGGCTCCGGATCCGGCGCACCGGCTCGCCCGGTCCCTCCGATCGGCTGACGTCAACCGATCCGTCCAGGATCACGTAGAACCGGTCGGCCGGGTCGCCCTGGCGAATGATCGAGGCGCCGGCCGGCACCTCGATCGTGGTGCCCCGGGCCAGCGTGGTGGCCACCCGGAACGCCGGGATTCCGGCGAACAGGGGCAGCCCGGCGACGCGCTGGGCGACGGCGGCCAACTCCGGCTCGCCGGCGGCCGAGCCCGACTGACCGACGAGGACGGTGCCCAGCACGCCGGCCGCGATCACGACGACTGCCGTCGTGGTCACCACCGGAACGATGCCCAGTCGGTCGGCCAGGATGGGCAAGGCGAACGAGCCGCTGGCGTAGGCCAGCGTGGCGACCGTCGCGATCGAGCCGATCGCCCGGCCGCGCGCCCCGGCCGGCACGATCCGCTGGAGCAGGGTCGTGCTGATCACCTCGACCAGGAGGCTGCCGGCCGAGGCGACGGCCAGCATCACGAAGGCCACGCTCAGGCTGCTCGACAGGCTCAGCCCGACCAGGCCCAGCGCGAACGCGACGATCCCGGCGACCAGGGGCAGCGACAGCCGACTGCGAATGACGATCAGGCCCGAGCCGATCGCCCCGAGCAGGCCGCCCACCCCGATCGCCGCGTTGAGGTAGCCGGTGCCGTCTTCGCCGGCGCCCAGCTGCCGGGTGGCCAGGACCACGGTCAGGATGCCGATCCCGCCGATGGCAAAGCCTGAGGCAACATCGATCAGGGCCAGCCCGGCCAGTGGCCGGATCGGCATCTGGAACGCCGCCGGCGCTGGCACGGGCGCCGAATCCGGCAGCGGCTCCCGCAACGGCTTGGACTCGGGCGGTGGCGGGCTGGGCAGGCGCCACAGGACGACCGCGATTACTCCGAAGGAGGCGGCATTGAGCACGAATGCCGCAGTCAGGCCGCCGATCGCAATGAGCAGGCCGGCGATGGCCGGTCCGATCACGAAGGCCAGGTTGTCCAGGCTGGACCAGGCGCTGTTGGCCGGCCCGAGCTCGCTCTCGTCGCTGACCAGGCTGGGCAGGTAGGAGCCGATCGTTGGCCCAAAAAAGGTCGAGAAGCAGGTTGCCAGGATGGCCAGGGCCACGATCGCGATGAGCGGACCGTGAGCTGCCTGGAGGACCGCCAGGCAGAGCATGATCAGGCCCCGGGCGACGTCGGTCACGAGCAGGATCAGGCGTCGGTCAAAGCGATCCGCCACGATCCCGGCGGGAATCGACAGGATGACGTAAGGCAGGACCCGGGCCGCCCCCACGATCCCCAGCAGGACCGGGTCCGAGCTGGCCTGGTAGACCAGCACGAGCAGCGCGACGAGGTACAGCCAGTCGCCGATCGAGGACACGAACTCCCCGCCCAGGAGGCGGACCAGGGGTCCGTTGCGCAGGAGCCGGCGATAGGCGCTGAGGACGCTCATGTCAGTCGCCGGGCCGGGTGGTTGCCCTCGCGCTCGAGCAGCGCGACCTTGATCTGGAGGAGCGCCTCGCGTTCACCGAACCAGCCGCCGCCGTAGCCACCCAGCGTGCCGTCGCCGGCGATCACCCGGTGGCATGGGATCAGCAGCCCGATCGGGTTGCGGCCCACCGCTCCGCCGACCGCCCGGGCGGCCCCGCGCCGTCCGATTCGATCGGCCAGGCCGCCGTAACCTACCAGCTCACCCCAGGCCAGCCGGCGAACCCCGTCCAGGACCAGCCGATCCCAGTCGCTTGCGCCAGGCAGGGCCACGGGTACCTCGGCGATCGCAGCGGGTTGCCCGGCCAGGAAGGCCGCCAGCGCCTGGCTGGCCTGCTCCAGCCGGCCGCGCACGCGCGGCGAGGCCTGGTCGGCCGGTTCGGGAACCTCGCCCAGCCGGTGACGGCAGGCCAGCCCAAAGGATTCCGGGCTGGACAGCACGTCAACTGCCAGGACGGCGTCCTCGTCGGCGGCCAGCCGAACCAGGCCCCACGATGCTTCGACGGCTGCCCAGCCGATCACGCCGGCTGGGCCAGTCGGGCCGGGGTCGGCGGGGTCATGCCCCGGTGTAGCGCCGGAAGATGGCCACCGCGTTCTGGCCGCCGAAGCCAAAGCCGTTGACCATGATCGTGTCGACCTTTGCCGGACGGGCCGTCAGCGGGACATAGTCGAGGTCGCATTCAGGATCCGGATCGTGCAGGTTGATCGTGGGCGGGATGACCTGGTCGCGCAGGGCGCCCAGGCCGGCCAGGGCGCTGGCGATCCCGGCGGCGCCCACGAGATGCCCGATCATCGACTTGGGCGAGCTGATCGCGACCCGCCGGGCATCGTCCCCGAAGGCAGCCTTGATCGCCCGGGTCTCGGTCACGTCGTTGAGCCCGGTGGCCGTTCCGTGGGCCACGATGTAGTCGATCTCGGCGGTGGTCACGCCCGAGTTGCGCAGGGCGTTGGTCATCGCCCGGGTGGCGCCCCGGCCCGTTGGTTCCGGGGCACTGATGTGGAACGCGTCGGCGGTCAGGGCACCGCCCAGGATCTCGGCGATCGGAGTCGCCCCGCGGGCAAGGGCGTGCTCGAGCGACTCGACGATGACGGCGCCGCCGCCTTCACCCAGGACGAAGCCGTCGCGGGTCCGGTCGAATGGGCGCGAAGCGTGCTGTGCGTCGTCGTTGCGCTTGCTCAGGGCGCCCATGTTGCCCAGGGCCGCGATCGCCATGGGCAGGACCGGCGCTTCGGCACCGCCGGTCAAGACGACGTCGCATTCGCCCTCGCGGATCAGGCGCAGGGCGTCGTGGAAGGCGATGACCGAAGTCGCACAGGCGGCCACCTGGGTCATCACCGGACCGGTCAGGCCATATTCCATCGACAGCAGGCAGGCGCCCATCGAGCCGGACAGGGCCGGGACGGCGAATGGGCTGACGAAGCGCGGGCCCTTCGTGTCGGAGACGTGGGTCCCGTCGATGATCTGCTCGATCCCGCCGCCGCCGGTGTTCATCACGACGCCCACCCGGTCGCGCTCGTCCTGGCTCATCGACCCGAAGTCGATCCCCGAGTCGGTCACGGCTTCCTTGCCGGCGGCCATCGCGAAATGGATGAAGCGGCTCATCCGGCGGGCCATCTTGGCGTCCATCGCCACGGTTGGATCGAAGTCCAGGACCTCGGCCGCGATCTTGACCTCGAAGTTGGTTGGATCGAAGGACTGGATCGTGCGCGTGCCCGAGACACCGGCCTGGAGGTTGCGCCAGTAGGTCGGGAAATCACCACCGTTGGGCATCACGGCTCCCAGGCCGGTGATCACGGCACGGCGGGCGGGGTCAGAGCTGGGCGGCACAGGCTACCTCGGGGCGGACGCTGGAACGCGACGTGGGGGTGATGGTCAGGCGCGATTGTAGGCCCGGGCAAGTTGCCCGACGACCACCAATCAGGCGGCTCAGTCGCCGTCGTAGCGCTTGAAGATCACGGCGCCGTTGTGGCCGCCCAGGCCGATGTTGTTGGACAGGGCGTAGCGGACCTGGGCGTCGTGGGTCTCAGTGGCGATGTTCAGGTCGCACTCGGGATCGGGATCGCGGTAGTTGAGGGTGGCCGTGATCGTCTGCTCGGCCACCGACATCACCGTGGCGAAGGCCTCGAACGAGCCGGCCGCGCCCATCATGTGGCCGGTCAGCGACTTCGTCGCGCTGATCGAGATCCTGGGCGTGTGGTCGCCAAAGACGTGCCAGATCGCCTCGGCTTCGCGGACGTCGCCCATCGGGGTCGAGGTGCCGTGCGGATTGATCAGGTCCACCTCGTCGGCCGGCACGCCTCGCCGGTCCAGGGCCATCTTCATGGCCCGGGCCGAGCCGCCGCCGTGGGCGACCGGCTGGATCATGTCCCAGCCGTCGGCGGCCGAGCCATAACCCACCACCTCGGCATAGATGTGGGCGCCGCGGGCCTTGGCCAGCTCCATGTCCTCGAGGAACAGCGAGCCGGCGCCCTCGCCCAGGACGAACCCGTCGCGGGTCTTGTCGAACGGACGCGAAACGGTCTGGAGCGGCTCGCCCGGCCGGGGCATGCCCAGCCCGCGCATGTTGCCGAAGCCGGCATGGGCCACTTCCAGCAGGGGCGATTCGGTCGAGCCGCTGATCACCGCGATGCAGTCGCCGCGGCGGATCGCCTCGGCGCCTTCGGCGACGTTATGGGTGCCGGTGGCGCAGGCCGACGCAATGCACACGTTGTGGCCGATCGCGCCGGTCTCGATCGCGATCAGGCCGGAGGCCGAGTCGACCAGGCCGTAGGCAATGAACGTGGGGGTCACGAAGCGCGGGCCCTTGCGCTCGAGGAGGTGATGATTGTCGATCATCAGCTGCTGGCCGCCCGCTCCGCAGCCGAAGACCACGCCAACTTCAGTCCGGTTCTCGTCGTTGATCTCGAAGCCCGAATCCGCGACAGCCTGCTTGGCGGCGGCCACCCCGAACTGCGAGCTGGACTCGGTTCGACGGGTCTGCTTGGCGTCCAGCCAGTCGAGCGGGTTGAAGTTCTTGACCTCTCCGGCGGCCTTGGCTTCGTAGCGTTCGACATCGAAGTAGGTGATTTCGGCGAGGCCACTGCGGCCGTTGACCAGGGCGTCCCACGCCGTGGCCTTGTCGTTGCCGATCGGGCTGATCACGCCGAGTCCGGTGACGGCGACGCGGCGGTTGTAGTCGGCTTGGCGCACGGTGCCTGGATCCCTCCGATGAGCTGCGGTTACGGAAACGACGGGACGGCGAGGCCGTCAGGGGCGTTGGGGGCGTCGGTTGCGAGGACGGTCGCGTCCGGGACGATCCGGCTGATCAGCCCGGTCAGGACGCGACCCGGTCCGATCTCGATGAATGTACTGACGCCGTCGGCGGCCATGGCCTCCACCGCGCGGACCCAGTCCACACCCGTCGTCAGGTGCTCGACCAGCTCGTCCCGGGCGGCCGCGGCGGTCAGGATCGGGGCACCGTCGGCGTTGGCCAGGCCGGCCGGCCGCGGATCGTGGAACTCGACGGTGGCCAGGATCGCCTTGAGCTCGCGGGCCGCGTCGGCCATCAGCCGAGAGTGGGCCGCGACGCTGACCGGCAGCTCAATCGCCCGTCGAGCCCCCAGTGTTTTGGCCAGCTCCATCCCAGCTTCGACGGCGGCTCGTTCACCTGAGACGACCACCTGGCCCGGTGAGTTGCGGTTGGCGATGCCGAAGACACCGTGGGCCGAGGCTCCCGCGACCAGCTCGGGCAGGCGTGAATCGTCGAGCCCGATCAGGGCAGCCATGCGGCCCTCGCGGCCGGTGCCCGACGCCTGCATCAACCGGCCGCGCTCGCGGACCAGCCGGATGGCGTCGTCCAGGCTCAGCGCACCGGATGCGACGAATGCGCTGTACTGGCCCATCGAGTGGCCGGCGACGAAGGCCGGCTCGGGGGCGCCGGGACCACCGTTGGCCTTGTCGGCGGCCCACCGCTCGCGCAGGGCGGCGAGGTAGGCGATCGAGGTCGCCAGGAGTGCCGGCTGGGCATTCTCGGTCAGGTTGAGCGTCTCGGCCGGGCCCTCCCAGGCCAGCCGGCTGATCGATTCGCCCAGGGCTGCGTCGGCTGCGGCGAAGACGGCTGCGGCTGCGGGCGAGGAGGCTGCCAGGGCGGAGCCCATGCCGACGCTCTGTGACCCCTGGCCGGGGAAGACAAAGGCGATCGAACTCATCCGTCCGAGCGTAGCGAGATGCGGGCCGGTCACGATGGGAGCCGGTGCAAGGTTGCACGGATTCGACGGGGATCGTACGCTCCCAACATGACTGAACGACCCGGTCCACTGCGTTCCGCCCGGCCAACCGCCACCCGCCGGGCGATTGCCCGGATCTTCGAGGCGGACCTGTCGGCACCGGTCGTGGCAGCCGGCATCCGGGCCCAGAACCCGCGTGAGATCTCCGAGCGGGTCGCGATGGGCCGGGCCCTCTGGCGGGAGCTGGTCATCGGGTTCGCCTCGCAGCTGGGCAGCCTGCGCCTGGGCTTCACCCAGCTGGCGGCCCTGTACGTCCTGGCCGACACCGGCACGACCACCGTCTCGGACCTGGCCGACGCGATCAACCGATCACCGTCGGCCACATCACGCCTGGTCGATGGCCTGGTCCGACGCCGGCTGGTCGAGCGCCGGATCGAGTCCGAGGATCGCCGCCAGCGCAGCGTCGAGCTCACCCAGCGCGGTCACGCCCTGCTCCGGATGGTGGATCGAGCCCGGGCCGACCAGTTCCTGTCAGCCGTGCGGCCGCTACCCTCAGCCGAACGGGCCCTGATCGCGATGGGTGTCGCGGCCCTGGCCACCCACGCCATCTCCCGCCGCGGCCGGCTCATCCGCTCACGCCGGGAATAACGTCCCGCGGGCCGTGGCCGGCGGCAGGAACCCTAGGTCGTGCCGCCGAGGGCCACGACGATCATGCCCACGATGCCCACGACGGTGGTCACCCCCACGATCAGGCCAACCATCAGCAGGAGCAGCAGCATGAAGCGGCGCTCCTCGCGGGCGGTTTTGGCCGGATCCGGGTCCTGCCCGCCGGCCGGGCGGGGCGCCGCGATGCCGCGCCGCTCCGGGTCGAGCTCGGTGGGCATCTGGACAGGCGTCATGACCTCATTCTGCCCCGAACCGCTGCGCAGCGCCGCGATCAGCCCAGGGCCGCTCGAAGGGGCTCGGCGATCTCGTGGGCAACCGCGTCGACACCGGCCGCGCCCAGGGTCGGCGGCATGCCCACGATGATGTGGCTGGCGCCCAGCCGGGCGGCCTCCAATGCCGCTGCCAGGCCCATCCGGCGCGAGGCCGCCGTCTCTCCGGCCGGGACCTGGGCGGCCAGGGTGAACGTGGTCGGATCGCGGCCGATCGCCTCGAGCGCAGCCAGGATCATGTCCCGGCGGCCGGCAAAGTAGGACATGTCGGTCGGTTCGTTGTCGGAGGTCACGGCGGGCAGCAGCCAGCCCGCGGCGAGCTCGACGGCGAGGGCAATGCCGCGGCGCCGCTGGCCGCCCAGCCAGAATGGCGGCCCGCCCGGGGTCAGCGGCGGCGGGTCGTTGGTAGCTCCATCGAGCGGGTAGTACGGATCGGGCCGGGTCACGCCGGCAGGGGTCGCGGCCTCGGCCGAGCCGAGCGCCCGGATGACACGCACGCCCGACTCGTAGCGGTCGAATCGTTCGGGCATCGGCGGATAGGGGATCCCAAACGGCCCGTGCTCGGGTTCGAACCAGCCCGCACCAAGACCCAGGATGAATCGCCCGCCGGTGACGTGGTCCATGACTGCGGCCGCCTTGGCCAGGACGGCCGGGTGGCGAAAGGTCATCGACAGGACGCCGTGGCCCAGCCATTTGCCCGGAACGTGGTGGGCCAGGGCGGCCATCGCGGTCAGGGCTTCAAACGAGGCCCCGGCCCGGGCCAGGTTGATGTTGGTCAGGTGGTCGTTCATCCAGACCGAGTCGAAGATGGCGTGCTCGCCGATCCGCGCCCAGGCGCCATCGAGGGTCGGCCAGTCGACCGCCTGGGGCGAGGTCTTGATCCCGATCGAGATGGATCGGGCGGAGCTGGTCACCGGCCGCGCAGCGCGGCCGTCATCCGCGCCCCGGTGGTCACGGCACCTTCGGAAGCCGATCCAACCAGCGCGGCATATTTGGCCAGGACACCGCCCGGATAGTTCGGGGCGGGCGGGTTCCAGGCGGCCCGGCGGCGCTCCAGCTCGGCCGGCGGGACGTCCAGGTCGAGCGCCTTGCGGTCGACGTCGATCACGATCGTGTCGCCCTCCTCGACCAGGGCGATCGGCCCACCCAGGGCTGCCTCGGGCGCGACGTGGCCCAGCATCAGCCCGTGGGTCCCGCCCGAGAACCGGCCGTCGGTGATCAGGGCGACACTGTCGCCCAGGCCTTCGCCGACCAGGGCGCCGGTGACGCTGAGCATCTCCTGCATGCCCGGCCCGCCGACCGGACCCTCGTAGCGGATGACGACGACATCGCCGGGGGCGATCAGGCGTCGGCGGACCGCGTCGTAGCAGGCGGTCTCCGAGTCGAACACGCGGGCCGGTCCGCGATGAAGGCGGCGCTCATGGCCGGCCAGCTTCACCACGCAGCCGTCGGGGGCGAGGCTGCCGTGGAGGATCGCCAGGCCACCGGTTGGCTTGATCGCCCGCTCGATGGGCACGACGACCGCCTGGCCGGGCGTCTCGTGAACCGCGGCCGCGATCTGGGCGATGGTCCGGCCGTCGACCGTCGGGGCAGTGCCATCAAGCAGGTCGCGCTTGAGCAGCTCGCGCATGACCAGGGCCACGCCGCCCGCGTCATAGATATCCGAAGCGGTGAAGCGGCCGCCGGGCTGCATATCGGCCACGATCGGGGTCCGGTCGGCGATGGCCCCCAGCTCGTCGATCTCCAGCGGGATCCCGAACTCGTGCGCGATGGCCAGCGTGTGGAGCACCCCGTTGGTCGACCCGCCCATCGCCGCGACCGACGCGAACGCGTTCTCGAGGGCCGCTCGGGTGACGATCGACGATGGTCGAACGTCGCGCCGGACGAGGTCCATGACCAGCTCGCCGGTGGTTCGCGCCGCGGCGTCCTTGGCCGGGTCCTCGGCCGGGATCCCGTTCAGGCCGGCCGGCGACAGGCCCATGAACTCGAGCGCGGTGCTCATCGTGTTGGCCGTGAACTGGCCACCGCAGGCACCCGCACCGGGGCAGGCCGCGTTTTCGACCTCGTACAGGTCGTCGAGGCTGATCTTGCCGGCCCGGTAGGCGCCGATCGCCTCGAAGACGGTCACGACCGTGGCGTTGCGCTGGCCCTTGTAGGTGCCCGGGTAGATCGTGCCGTTGTACAGGATCACGGCGGGCACATCCAGCCGGCCGAGGGCCATGGCCGCGCCGGGCAGCGTCTTGTCGCACCCGACCAGGCAGACCAGCCCGTCGAGCAGGTGCCCGCGCATGACCAGCTCGATCGAATCGGCGATCACCTCGCGGCTGACCAGGCTGGCCTTCATCCCCTCCGAGCCCATCGAGACGCCGTCGCTGACGGCGATCGTGTTGAACTCCATGGGCGTCCCGCCGGCCGCCCGGATGCCCTCCTTCACGAACTCCGCCAGCCGGCGCTGGTTGATGTTGCAGGGCATCGTCTCGATCCAGGTCGTGGCCACGCCGACCAGGGGCTTGGCCAGGTCCTCGTCGGTGAAGCCCACCGCCTTGAGCATCGCCCGCGCCGCGGCCCGATCCGGACCGTCGGTCAGGGCGGCCGAATGGCGTTTGGCTGGATCGCTCGGCTTGTCGTAGGGATGGGCGGTCATCGCGGCGTGTCCTCGGGAGGTCAGGTTCCGTGGCGTCAGGACCAAAGTGTAGGAGCGCGACCGTTTGCGTGACCGCTTGCTCGGCTGGCGGCCGGCGCGGAATGCCGATCAGCGGGTGCAGGGTCCCGTATCGACCGGGGTCGTCTGGGCCAGGCTGGCCTTGATCCGGTCGGCGACGGCGACCGGTGACAGGGCATAACCCACGTCCGGGTTGGTCTGGGCCTGGGCGAAGACCACGCCACCAACGGTGCCGTCCTGGAGCACGAGCGGACCACCGCTGTCGCCCTGCAGAATGCCGGCCTGGAGCTCGATGATCTGGCGGGTGACCACGTTCGTGCCGTAGATGTCGCGGCCCTGGGCCTGGTAGCTGGAGGTGACCGCGGCTGGGATCGTGGCGAGGGTGCCGCCACCCGGGTGGCCCAGGGCGGCCGCCAGGCTGCCATGCCGGGGTACCTGGCCGGCCAGGGTCAGCGCGGGCGCCCCGAAGCCCGGAGCGTAGAGCAGGGCAACGTCCAGCTCGGGGTCGAACAGGACGGCCGTGACCCGGACCAGCGGGCCACTGTCGCGGCCGATCGAGATCGAGCGTGATCCGGCCACGACGTGGGCGTTGGTCAGGATGTAGCCGGGCCGGACCACGAACCCGGTCCCGCTCAGGACATAGCCGCAGGCATCGGCCCGGATGATCAGGGTGGAGGCAGCCGCCTTGGCCGCGATCGCCTGGGCTTGACTGTCGCTGGGCGGCGGGACGTTCGGGCCGGGGAAGGGTTCGAAGCCGACGAACACGTCGGGCAGGCCCGAGCCATCCAACCACTTGCCCAGCTCGCCCACGATCTGGGTCGGCGGCGGCAGGATGCCGGCCACGCCTCGGACGATCGCCGAGCGCTGAACCGCGGCGGCGATCTGGGGGACGGGACCCGCGGCCAGGACGCCTCCGACGAGCCAGATCACAAGGACGCCCTGGGCCAGGCCCAGCACGCCCCCGGCCGCCCGGTCCAGGTTGCCCAGCAGGCTGTGGCCGATCAGCCGCCCCCGGATGCGCGAGCCGAGCCCGGAGCCCAGGGCCTCGCCCAGGCCCACGATGGCCACGATTCCCACCAGCACGACCACCGCCCGGACCGGCGGGTCGAGCGTCTCGAGCCAGGTCCGGGCAATCGGCAGCAGGACCACGATCGCCAGGAGCCCGCCGCCGACGGCGCCGGCCAGGCCACCGAGCTGCGGAAAGGCACCCGAGGCAAGGCCCGCCAGCAGGGCGAACACGAGCAGGGCGATGATCAGGACGTCGACCAGGTTCACCGGGTCAGTATCGCGGCGTCCGCCCG
>JBBRIV010000071.1:0-11917 GCA_038220425.1 Candidatus Limnocylindrales bacterium | reverse complement strand
CCGCACGTGATCGTCCAGGCCGAGATCGAGACGTTCGCGATCGGGGCTGACGGCGAGGTGGCCTGGCGGATCGCCCACACGGACGTGGTCACCGAGGCCGCCCTGGTCGGCGGCCGGCTGGTCCTGACCAGCTTCGCCGGGCAGCTGAGTGCCCTCGATCCCCGAACCGGCCGCCCGACCGCCTGACCCGGGCAGCCCGGGCTCAGTGGCACGGCCGCGTTCGGTGGCGCGGCCTGGTCGCGCCGGTGGCCGGCGCCCGAATCACCAAACCGTTCGCTGGCGGAGTCTTACAACGGAACCCAGCAGACTTAGACTGCGAATCGACCGTTCGAGCCGGCCGCCCATGCAGATTCGTGCACGGACCCTGGATCCAGGCGCCTGGTTGCAGCACGTCCGGGCCGCAGTTCGTGCGTAAGCGTCTCTGGGCGGCCGATTTGGTGTTTCGCTCGGTCGCGATTGGCGGCGGCGCGAGGCGCCGGCGGGAGGCGGCTGTTGGGAGGCGGCATGGCCGCGCCGCGGCCGCCACAAACCGATTGACCGCCGGATCGGCCGGCCGTATCGTTGGGGTTGCCCGGAGGGGCTGAGCAAGCGCTAACGGTCGAGATCACCTCAAGACCCACGCGCCGGGTAGGTTCCTTCGGGCTTTGCCATGCCCGGCGCTATCATCCCCAGACGTGGAGCCCCTCGTCCTGCTCATCCCGGGCCTTGGCCTGCTCATCGCCGGTGGCCTGTTCCTGCGCTCGATCGGACCGGGCCAGCGAGTTGGGCGGCTCCTGGCGTCGACGCCCCGAATCAGCGTCGAGCAGGCACTGGCCCTGACCCGGGACAGCGTCCCCCGCTACATTCGGGTGGACGGGCGGCTGGACAGCGACGAGGACTTCCCGGATGAGCGCGAGCAACCGCTGATCTTCCGGCGACGCCGGCTCGAAGCGTGGCGTGGCCGGCGCTGGGAGATCCTGAGCGAGGCCCGCGACCTGGTCCCCTTCCAGCTCAACGAAGGGCTGGCGTCGATCGCCATCGATGGGGCGGTGCTGGGCGTGGGCCTGGTCGTCCTGCCCCGCGAGGCACTCGGCGCCGCCGCCGAAGCGCCCGGGGTCCTGCCCGACGGGCTGGATCCCGCGACCCGGGTCCGCCTGCGGGTGGAACAGGTCTCGGCGGTGGAGCATGCGACGGTCATCGGCACCCCGTCCCTCGATGCGGCGGGTAAGCCGATCCTGACCAGCGGCACCGGCCGGCCCCTGATCCTGTCCACCCTCGAACCGGCTGAGGCGATGCAGATCTTGTCGGGCGGCCGGGACCGGGCCCTGATCGTGGCCATCCTGCTGACCGCCGGCCTGGGCCTGCTCATCCTGGGCCTGGCCTGGGCGTTAGTCAGGCTGGTCGCCGGATGAGGCGGCTCGCTGGATGAAACGGATCGTGCTGGCCGGCCTGTTCGTGGTCTGGCTGCTGGCCGTCTCGATCAGCCCGATCCTGGCCGAGTCGCCCAGGCCCAGCGGGGGTGCCTATGGCGGTGGCGATACCCGCACCGCCGGCCAGGGCCCAGGCCTGGTTGGCGCGCCGCAGTACGCCCTGGGCGGGGTCGCGCTGGTTGCCCTGATCAGCATCGGGATCACGCTGCTCTACCTGCGGATCACGCCCGACGGTCCGGCCGAGCCGCCCAAATGAGGGCCGCGGTCGCGGGCCGGATGCCGCTGCTGGTGGTGGTCGCCGTGGTGGCGCTGGCCGCCGGCGCGGCTCTGGCGGCGCTCCTGGGCAACCTCGGGCCAGGGTCAACCGGCCCAACCTCGCCAATCGGCCGGGTCAGCCCGTCATTCAGCCTGCTGCCCACGGTCGGGCCGTCCTCGTCGGGCCCCGGGGCAAGCCCCGCTACGAGCCCCAGCCCGTCGGGCAGCGCTACCCCGACGCCGGGCGGCGGCCTACCCGGTGCCGCGCCGACCAGTCCTGCCACCTTCGTTGCGGGCAAGACCGTGGTGCCCATGGGCTGGCCATTCGCCGCCTCAGTCAAGGTCACCTACGGACCCGGCTTCGATGTGTTCCGGGTGGGTACCGTCGAGCCGTTCAACATGATCTCGGGGGTGACCAAGTCGGGCGCGCTGCTGCGCGGCCACGACGGGCTGGACCTCCAGGTTCCGATCGGGACGGCGGTCCTCGCCCCGTTCAGTGGAACCGTGATTGATCCACGCCTGCACTGGATCCCCTGGGATGACAGCCGCTACGGCAAGGTGGTTGCGATCCAGAGTGACGAGCCGACTTCGACCGGTTACACCGTGATCCTCGTCCACCTGTCGTCCATCGGTGCCCCGATCGGCGCACATGTGACCAGGGGCCAGGTCGTTGGCCTGACCGGGATCACGGGTGACGCCGCCGGGACCATCCCCCACCTCCACCTGGAGCTGCGCGCCCCGTTCCTGATCCGCTATCGGATCCACGGCGTCGTCCGCCGGGTGGACGCGTTCGATCCCCGGCCGTCCCTCCTGGTTGCCGATCCGCACCACCACTGACGGCCCGCCTGAGCGGCGCGCACCATTCGCGGTACGTTCGTCCTATTGGCAAGAACTGGTAGTTTGCCTACCCTCCCGGTGACCTACCAATTCCTACCGAAGATGAGCGTGACCCAAGCACCTTCGCAACGACCCACGGACGCCACCCTGTCAGTAACCAAGGCGGCGCGGCTCCTGGGCGTCCATCCGAACACGATCCGGGCCTGGAGCGACCAGGGCCGCCTGCGCTACTACCGGATCAACCCGCGTGGCGACCGGCGCTACCGCCTGGGCGACCTGCAGCGATTCCTGGGGGCCGCCGCGGTGGCCGAGACGAGCAGCGCTCCGAGTGGTCGCGGCGGACGAGCCCGGCCCAGGCCGGCCGCCCTGAACGCGCCGGCGCTGACCGTGCTCGGTCCTGGCCGGACCAATCCGCCGGCTCGGGCGACCCGGGAATGGGCGACCCGGCGGAGCGGACCGGGCCGCTCGGCCCTGGCCACCACCCTTGGTCCGCCGGACGCGTCGCCCGACCAGCTGCGCCACGCAATCGACCTGCAGGTGATCGCCGAGCTGAGCCGCCTTGCGTCGGCCGGCCGCGACCTTGACCTGACCCTGGGACGGGCGGTCCATCTCATCCGGACGACCTACGGCTATGCCGCCGTGGCCGTCCTGCAATGGCACGACACGAACCTCGAAACGCGGGCCGTCGAAGGGTCGGCCCTGGCCCACGCCACCACTCGCCCGGCGGCGGTCGGCGTTGGTGGCCGGGCCCTCGACGAGGATCGTCCGGTCCTGATCGAGCGCAGCCGGGGTCTGGCCCGGCCCGACGGCCCGATCCTGCCCGAGTCGCGGACGGAGGTCGTCGCCCCGATCCCGGGCGAGCGGCGGGCCTGGGGCGTCCTGGTCCTGGGCTCGGAGATGGCCGATGGGCTGACCGAATCGGACCTGCCCGGCGCGGCCGCTCTGGCCGGGGTCGTGGGCAGCCTTGTCGCCCGGGCCCAGCTATCCGAGGAAACCAGCCAGCAGGTCCATCGACTCGAAGCCCTCCACCGGGTGGCCGGCGACATCGGCAGCAAGCTCGACGTTGACCAGATCCTGGCCGGGATCGTCGACCATGCCATGGTCCTGTTCGCGGCTGAGCGGGCCGCCGTCTTCCTGCGCCGGCCCGATGGCACGATCGTGGCCGAGGTTGCCCGGGGCCTGTCGGCCGCCTATATCGGTTCGGTCCGCGACTTCCCGACGCCCTCGCTGCCGGCGTCCGCGATGGCCGCCCGGGCACCCCTGTTCGCGGTCCACTACGCCGACGACCCACTGGGCGCCGGGATGCGCGCGGCCGTGATCCAGGAGGGCTTCGACACGCTGTGTGCGGCCCCCTTCTTCGACGGCGAGAACCTGCTCGGGCTGCTGTGCGTCTATCACGACCGCCCGCACCAGTGGACCGCCGACGAGCTGGACACGATCGGCGCCTTCGCCGCCCAGGGCAGCGTCGCCATCAGGACCGCCCAGAACTACGCCCAGATGGCGACCTGGGCGGCGCAGCTCCAGTCGATCCAGGCCCTGGGCACCCGGCTCAACCGGCTGGGGACCGCCGAGGAGATCGGCTCGGCGATTGCGCTGGAGCTGCGCGACCTGATCGACTACCACAACGTTCGGATCTACCGGATCCGGGACGCCGAGTTGGTGCCGGTGGCCTTCCACGGCCAGGTGGGCGAATACACGATCGAGACCGGCGAAATGCTGCGGGTCCCGATCGGGACCGGGATCACCGGCTGGGTGGCCACCCACGGGGTGGCCCAGATGCTGCCCGATGCCTCCAACGATCCGCGGGCCACGACCATTCCGGGCACCGACGCGGATCTCGATGAGTCGATGCTGCTCGCCCCCATGACCTTTGACGACCAGGTCCTGGGCGTCGTGGTCCTGTCCAAGCTGGGCTTGCACCAGTTCGATGACGACGACCTGCGCCTGCTCCTGATCTACGCCAGCCTGGCCGCCCAGGCGATGGCCAACGCTGACACGACCAGCCGCCTGCGCGACCAGTCGGCTGCCCTCGAGCGTCAGTTGAGCAGCCAGCGCGCGCTGCTGCTCATCACCGAGTCGATCCTGACCACCCTCGACCCGGTCGACATCCTGAATCAGGTCACCGATCGACTGGCCGACCTTGTCCACTACGACAACATCGCGGTGGAGGTCATTGATCCGGTCAGCGGCCTGCTCACTCCGCTGACCGCCCGGGGTGTCCACGCCGACCTGTTCCTGCAGGCCTGGCTGCCTGGCGAGACCGGCCTCGCAACATGGGTCGTGGAGCACAACGAGCCGGTCCTGATCCGGGACGAGCAGAACGATTCGCGGGTCAACCAGTTTCGCGACGTCGATCCCCTCGACGGCAGCCTGATCGTCGTGCCCTTGCGCGACCGGAGCGGGGCGAGTGGCGTGCTGACCCTCGAACGCCTGGGCCTTGACGACATCTACAGTGAGGACGAGTTCGAGCTGGTCAAGCTGTTCGCGGCCCAGGTCTCGATCGCCCTCCAGAACGCCGAGGTCTATCACAGCGTCGTCGTCCGGGCGCGCTCGGACGACCTGACCGGCCTGCTCAACCATGGAACGTTCAAGGAGATCGTGGCCCAGCGCGTGCGGGAGGCCGAGGTCTTCAGCCTGATCATGCTGGACCTGGATGACTTCCGAACCGTCAACAACGCCCTCGGCCACCAGGCCGGCGACCGGCTCCTCCGGGCGATTGCCGAATCGCTGACCCGGGCGGGGCGGGACAGCGACGACGTCTTCCGCTACGGCGGTGACGAGTTCACCTACCTCCTGCCGGGCACCGACGCCTCCGGCGCGCTGCTCGTCGCCCATCGAGTTCGCGAATCCGTCGCCGAGGTCGGCAACGACCCGCGCTGGGCCGGCAGTGGAGCCGACATCAAAGTGTCGATCGGGATTGCCACGTTCCCGGCCGACGGGACGACGGCCGAGTCGGTCCTGCTGGCAGCCGACCGAGCCTGCTACGTCGCCAAACGGACCGGCCGGGCACGCATTGCCACGGCCGCCGAGGGGCTGGCCCTGGCCGCTGAGTTCTCGCTCCAGGAGCCAACTCCGGTCGATACACCATCGGTCGTGCTCGACTGAGCCGAGCGCGTCACACTGGCCAAGTGATGTCGAGTCTCAGGGGTATGCCTGGACCCGCCGCTCGGCCGCTTGAACGGCTCGTGGCCGCCTCGGCGGTCGCGCTCCTGGTGGCCGGCTGCGGCCTGGGCGATCTGCCCACCCACAGCGCTGGATCCAGCGACCCGGCGCAGACGAGTACGAGCGTGCCCTCGGCGATTGTCGCGGCCAGCCCCTCGCCGCTGGGCAGCCTGGGTCCCACCCCGGCGCCGACGCCGACTCCTCAGCCAACGCCCTTCGTGTACATCGTCAGGGCCAACGACTCCCTCGTGAACCTGGGCCACCGCTATCAGACGACCGGCCGGAGCATCGCCTACTGGAACCGGAAGGCCTACCCCAGCCTCGACCCTGACAAGCCCACCTACAACCCGAATCACCTCGAGATCGGTTGGCGCCTGACGATCTATCCGGGCCTCACCGACAACGACGGCAACGGCCAGGCCGATCCCAGCGCCACCCCGGTACCGCCCGTAGCGCCATCATTCCCGCCGGCGGTGACACCGCCGGCCGACGGCAGCGGCCTGCTCGTGACCCGGGGCTCGCCCGGCGGCAACGATGTGGCCCTGACCTTCAACCTGGATACGGCCGGGACGGGGCTGGACATCGTGACCTGGCTGGTCCAGCACGGGGTCCATGCCACGGTCTTCGTGACCGGCCACCTGGCCGGCGTGGATCCAACCACCAACCAGGTTCTGCAGCTGCTCGGCCAGCATCCCGACCTGTTCACGATCGGCAATGAAGCCAACGACGGCACGGCCCTGGGATCCCTGTCGGCCGGCCAGGTGAGCGCCCAGCTGAGCGCAGCCGAGACGGCCATCCAGGCGGCCAGTGGCCTGAGCTCCAAGCCGTTCTTCCGGCCACCGCTGGGCACCCAGAATCCCACGATCCGGGGCGCGGCTGCCTCGATCGGGTTGGCCTACACGGTCCTGTGGGATGTCGACACTAACGACGCAACTCCATCGGCGCAGGGCGGACCCACCGCCCAGGACATCGTCAGCCGGGTCCTGTCGCGCTCGACTGGCGGCTCGATCGTGCTCCTGCACCTGGGCGGCGGGCACACCCTGGAGGCGCTGCCCGGGATCGTTGACGGCCTGAACCAGGCCGGCCTGGCCCCGGTCACCCTGGCCGAGATGTTCAACCGATGACCGGTGGGCCGCGGATCGTCCTGACCGTCGCCGATCCGTTGATCCAGGCCGAGCCCGAGATAGCCGCCCGCAAGAACGCCCTGTACGTCGAGGCGATCCGCCGCCACGGCGGTGATCCGATCGTGCTCGACGCCACGAGCAGCCCGGCCGATCGACGGACGGCGTTCGAGTCGATGGCCGGCCTCCTCCTGACCGGCGGTGCCGACATGGATCCGGCCCGCTACGGCCGTCCCAACCAGGGTTCGGTGGACATGGAGCCCGATCGCGACACGCTCGAGGCCGAGGCCTGGGCGGCGGCGAGTGCTCGGGGAGTTCCCGTCCTGGGCGTCTGCCGGGGCTTCCAGGCGATCAACGTGTTCAGCGGCGGCACGCTCCTCCAACATGTCGACGGGCACATCGGCTCGGGCTGGGGCCACGGTCCGGCCCGGGAGCATCCGCTCCGGCTGGTGCCGGGCAGCCGGCTGGCCCGGATCCTGTCGCCAACCCGGCCCGGCGCGGCGACGACCGTCAACTCGTATCACCACCAGGCTGTCCGGAGCTCGGACCTGGCCGCTGGTCTCGTCGCCAATGCCTGGGCGGGCAGCCCGGCCGGCGAGCTCGTCGAAGGCTTCGAGGCGGCCGACGGTCGGTTCGTCCTGGGCGTCCAGTGCCATCCAGAGCGGACCGACTCCACGCCGGACACATTCGAGCGCCTGTGGCGGTTCTTTGTCGATGCCTGCCGGGGGCCGATCGCCGCCCGCTGATCAGGGCGCCTAAAGCCGGCCGGCGGCGATCACCCGGTCGAGGAACTGGCGCGTCCGCGCCTCGGCCGGTGACGAGAAGATCTGGTCGGGCGGCCCCTCCTCCAGGATCCGGCCGCCGTCCAGGAAGCACACCCGGTGGGCGATATCCCGGGCGAAGCCCATTTCGTGGGTGGCGATGATCATGGTCATGCCTCCCCCGGCCAGCTCCCGGACCACGCTCAGGACTTCGGCAACCAGCTCCGGATCGAGGGCGCTGGTGATCTCGTCCAGGAGGAGCAGCTGAGGCTGCATGGCCAGGGCCCGGACGATCGCCACCCGCTGCTGCTGGCCTCCCGACAATCGATCGGGGAAGGCGGCCCGCTTGTCAGCCAGCCCGAACCGGGCCAGCAGCTCGTCGGCCGCCAGCTCGGCCTTGGCCCGGGGCGTGCGCAGGACCCGGCGCGGTCCGAGCGTCACGTTGTCGAGGACGCTCAGGTGGGGAAACAGGTTGAACGCCTGGAAGACGATCCCGATCCCGCGCCGAACCGTATTCGGATTCACCTCGGGCAGGGTGATGTCGGCCCCATCGATCAGGATCCGGCCGGCATCAATGGGCTCGAGCAGGTTGATGCAGCGGAGCAGGGTGGACTTGCCGCTGCCCGAGGCGCCGATCAGGCACACGACCTCGTGCTCGCGCACGGTCAGGTCAATCCCGCGCAGGACCTGGAGCTTGTCGAAGCCCTTGTGGACGTCTTCGATCCGGACGACTTCACGGTTCATCGGGCGCTGGCCAGGTAGCGCCGTCGATCACGTCCGACGAGGTAGTCGGTCAGGCGGGTCAGGGGCACCGTGATCACCACGAAGATCAACGACAGGGCCAGGTAGGGCGTGAAGTTGAAGATCGAAGCCTGTTCGATGTTGGCCGTCCGGAAGGCCTCCACCAGGCCCAGGTAGGAGACCAGCACCGTGTCCTTCTGGAGCCCGATGAAATCGTTGAGCAGGGGTGGGATGACCCGCCGGACGGCCTGCGGGATGACCACGAAACGGAGTGCCTGGAGCTGGCTCAGGCCGAGCGACCGAGCTGCCGCGGCCTGGCTCGGGTGGATCGACTCGATCCCTGCCCGGTAGACCTCCGAGACATAGGCCGTGTATACGAGGGTCAGCGACACCGCCGCCCAGAAGAACGGATCGCTGGGGACGCCCGGCAGCTGCAGGCCGGGGATCCCGAAGCCCAGGGAAAAGACGATCAGGAGCGTGGGCACGCCCCGAAAGAAGTCGGCGTACAGGATAGCCACGAGGCGGAACGGGAAGAACACCGGCCCGGGCAGGCTGCGCACCACGGCCACGAACAGGCCCAGCCCAAGGACCAGCACCTCGACGATCAGGAACAGGGCGATATTCGTGAAGAAGGCCGGCACGATCACCGGCAGGAAGCGCCAGAAGACGTCGGCGTTGAAGAAGTCCTGCTGGACCAGGGGCCAGCTCGGGGAGCTGCCGACGACGACCGCAATCACGGCCACGAAGACGACCGTGCTGACGATCGCGATGAGCGCAGAACGGCCGCCGTCCCGTCGACGGCGGCCGCGTGAACCGGTCATCTGGACTCGCGCCCGAGATTCGATCCGCCTGCTTCGATCCGCCTACTTGAGGGCTGGCGCGCCCTGGTCATAGATCCACTTCTGGGTGAGGGCCGCCAGGGTGCCATCGGCCTTGATCGAGGCGAGGGCCTGGTTGGCGCAAGCGGTCAGCGCACTGGCCTTCGGCAGCAGGATGCTGAAGTGCTCGACATCGCCGACCGTGGGCAGGAAGCCCACGATGACGCCGCCGGTCAGCTGGGCATCACGGATGTAGAAGGTGCTGGGCAGGTCGGCGACGATGCCGTCGATCTGCTTGGCGTTGAGCGCCTTGACCGCACCATCCAGGTCGTTATAGACACTGGCCGGCTTGGTCGGCTGGATGTTGGAGGTGATGTACGTGTAGCTGGTGGTGCCCACCGGCGCGCCCAGCTTGAAGTCCTTCAGACCGGCGACCGTGGTGACCGCGGAGATCGGGTTGGACTTGAGGGCAACCACGGCCTGGTTCAGGTCGAAGTAGCCGTCGGTCAGGTCGACGGCCTTGGTCCGGTCGGCGCTGTACGAGACCTGGGTGAGGTAGATGTCGAACGGCTTGGCGCCCGGCGCGGTCGCACTGTTGAACGCCTCGGCCACCCAGTTGACCTGGTCCTGGCTGTAGCCCATCGCCTTGGCCTCGGCATAGGCGACCGACGCCTCAAAGCCCTGCCCGTTGAACGGGTTGCCCAGGCCCCACTTGGCGTTGGCCGGGGTGCTGGGATCTGGCTGGAAGTACGGCGGATAGGCCGGGTTATCGGCGCCGATCGTGAGCTTGCCGGAGGCCACGGTGGTGATCCCCGCGCAGGCGTTTGCCGACGGACTGGGTGTGACCACAGCAGGCGTCGAGCTCGGAGCGACCGAAGCGACGGTCGAGGCCGGCGCGGTCGTTGGCGAGGCGGTCGGTGCCGCGGTTGCCGTGCTGCCCGTACAGGCAGCCAGGAGGACCATCGCGAGGGTGGCAAGGCTGAACAAGGCTCTGCGCATGGCGGGCTCCTGGTGAGTAGCTGAACGGGGCGGAGTGTAAACGACGATGCGCCTTCACGTCCCGTACGAGTCCATTCCGCGGCTCGGCATGGGCGCGGGACGGCCTCGGCACCAGCCTGGGAATCGCCGAAGCGGCGTCGGGAGGAGGCTCGACGCCGCTTCGGACTGCGGTCGGGCTGGCGGGAGGAGGAGAACGCCAACTCAACCTTGATCATTGCCGGGCGGCGAACCGCCCATGTTCAGTGCAGGCGGCGCCCTACGCCGTCATCGAGGCCCCAGCGGCCACTTCGACTGAGGTCCCGCAGGAACAGCAGCCGGTTGATCTCGCCCAGCGTCCACCGGGCGTCGTGAACTGGCAGCCCACACAGGTAGGCGGTCAGGTTGGCGGCTTCGTCAGGCGCCAGGCCCCTCAAGAGGAGGAGCCGAAATGTCGCCCGGGTCGCCGGGTCGCTGTGGGTCTGAGCCTGGCTCGGTGGCATCTTCGCCGGCCGGGAGGCCGTGGAGGTGCTGGACCCAGACTCGACCGCGGAGCCCGCCTCGGCCGCCGGCCGCGAGTCCGCGTCCGGGGATGGAACCCCGGATACGTGAGCCCCGCTGCGACGACGATCGGCCATGTTCCACGTTCCGCCTGTGACTCCCTGGACCAAACGAGGTGCTGAGTCGGGAACGGCTCCCGATGCCGGTACTCTCGTCGTCCGGGGCGCCCGGATCGATAGGGCCTCGGTACTACCAGGGGTAGTACTTGTGTCGATTGCCACAGCCGACCGAACCCTCCCGGACCTGACCAGACCTCCCGGGAACCGCCATCGTCGCCCCGACCTTCGTCCCGGTTGTCCCCCTGACGGACAAGCCCTGCCCGGCGTGACGCTGCACCCAAAAGTCGCACCCCCCGGTGGCACGGTCCAGGCGATTGGGATGGGCCAGATGAGGAACTCCATCTAGACTCGGGCCGTGCGTACTCGGACGATTGAGCTCCGGATCACTGCGGCCGTCCTGACGGTGCTGTGGGGACTGGGCGCCCTGTACATCCTGCTGGGCTATCGGCCGGGCGGCCCGATCGATATCGTCGTGGGGCTGGTCTCGATCGCCCCGACCGCAGTCGGCGCGGCAGGGGTGGCCTGGCCGCCCCTGGTTCGCAGCGAGCGGGCGTTCGGCGCGGTGATGACCCTCGGGATCGGGGCCATCCTGCTGCTCATCCCGTCCACGGGGAGCGTCCTCAATCAGCTCATCAACGGTGGAACCCAGACCCTCCTGCCCTCGATCGAAGTGGCCTATCCGTGGCTGCTGGCCCTGCTGGCCACGAGCGTCTTCACGGGTCTTGGGATCGCCCGGCGAACGCTGGGCGCCCGCTCATCACGGCGCGCCCGGCTGATCCGTGGGATCGCCCTGGGGGTGGCCACCACGGCCGTCGTGGGCTCCACGTTCACCGGCGTCGCGGTGGCCAATGACCTGGCCCTGCGCGACCGCCCGGCCGCCTCCTCGCCCTTCGGCCCAACCGACCCGAACCGCCAGCCACCGGAGTGCCCCGAGCCGATCCAGGCCGGGACCACCGCCCAGCTCGCCGTCCAGATGACGGCCAGCGTCGACGGTCATCCGGTCGGCCAGGTCCAGATCTCGGGTGAACGCAGTGGCAGCGACCTGCGCTGGACGGCCGACGTGGCCACCGACCGCGCGCTGGGTCGCTTCGGCGTGGTTCGGCTGGGCAGCAGGGCCTGGTTGCAGGCCCCGGGCGGCGGCTGGGGCAACGCCAACCTGGTCCAGGTCAGCGCCGACGGAATCGACAGCCGGGTCCTGGCGGCGGCCCTGACCAGCGA
>JBBRIV010000070.1:0-11980 GCA_038220425.1 Candidatus Limnocylindrales bacterium | reverse complement strand
GACCTGGCCCCCACCTACAACCTGGCCCCCACCGATGAGGCCGCCGTGGTCGTGGAGCGCGAGGACCGGCGGGCCATCCGGGCGTTCCGCTGGGGCCTGATCCCGTCGTGGGCCAAGGACGAGCGAATCGCCGCCAAGCTGTTCAATGCCCGGGCGGAGACGCTGGCCACGAGTGGCGCATTTCGCGAATCGTTCAAGCGCCGGCGGTGCATCGTGCCGGCCGACGGGTTCTACGAATGGCAACGCAGCGCCGGCGGCCGGCAGCCATTCCTGATCCACCGAGCCGATGGTGCGCCGCTGGCCTTTGCCGGGCTGTGGTCGGGCTGGCGCCATCCCGAGACCGAGCAGGTCATCCGCACATTCACGATCATCACGACCTCGGCCAACGCGGCCCTGTCGACCGTCCATGACCGGATGCCGGTGATCCTCGAAGCAGCCGACTGGGCACGCTGGCTGGACCCCTCGACCCAGGAGGTGGCTGAGCTGGAGCCGCTCCTGGCACCCGCGCCCGAGGATGAGCTGGTGCTCTTTCCGGTCCGCCCGCTGGTCAACAACGTGCGCAACAACGGACCGGAGCTGATCGAGCCGGCCTGACCCGGCGGCCTCGCCGGCTTGAGCCGCCCAGCACCCAGACCTCAGCCGGCCAGCGCCTGCCAGCCGGCGCCGCTGGTCGCCTGGGCGAGCGCCTCGGCACCCGAGGCACCCCGATCGAGGGCGGCGGCGAAACCACCCACCGTCCGCCCGAACAGGCCATCGGGATCGGCTGCCGGTGCCTCCAGGACGGTTGCCCCAGCAGGCATGTTGGGTGCCCCGGACCCAGCCTCGACGATCACCACGAGGCTGGCCCCAACGTACGAGCAGTCCGCCGCCACCACCGTCATGGCTTCGCCATCGAGCGCTTCAGCGACGACCACGACGAGATGGTCGGGCAGGTAGCGCAGGGCCAGGTCGAGGTCGCCGCCGTCGATGGTTGGGACCATCTCGCTGGAGGCCTGACCGGCGTCGGATTCGCCGGCCTCGTCGAGATCGTCGTCGAGGAGCATCGAGTCGCGCCCAGGGGCTGGTCCGGGCGCGACCGGCGTTGCCCGGGCAGGATCGCGGAGCACTGCGACGTGGCCGATCCCGGCATCGGCCAGGGCCAGCAGGAGTGCATCGCCGGCCGGGTCATCACCAATCTTGCCAACGAGCTGGACACCCGCCCCGGCCTCGATTGCCCCGCGCGCAACGTCGATCGAGCGACCGGCGGCGGTCGAGCGCCGCCCGGGATCGCCGGGCACGACAGAGGGCGAGCCGATGACCACGATCACCGTCGCAGGATACCCGGCCGGCTGGTCAGTCGGACGGTTCGGGCGATTCCGTCGGCTCGGGGCTGTGGGTTGGCTCGGGCGCGTGGCTGGGTCGCGATGTGGTGCCCCCGCCGCCGCCGTCCCCGCCGCCACTGCCGCCGCCCTCCCCGCCGCCGTCACTGGCGCTGGGCCTCGGGTGGTCGCTGGCAGCTGGTTCCGGGCTGTCACCGGGCTCTCCGGTCTCCGTTGGCTCGGGCACCTCGGATGCCTCGGGTGTCTCGCTGGGTTCGGACGTCCGTTCGGGTTCATGGGTCTGGCTCGGATCGTGGCTCGGGCTGACCTCCGGTTGGGGCAGCAGCGACGGACCCAGGGACGGGTGCGGCTGGAACAGGTTGAGCGCTCCGGCCGCCGCGAGGGTCGCCGCGCCGCCGAGCGAACCCAGGGCAATCAGGGCGCCCAGCACGATTGCCAGCGCACGGGCCCGGACCAGGGGCGGTCGATTGGCACTGAGCATCGTCTGCCAGGTCAGCCGGAGGACCCCGGCCAGCGCAACGAGCCGATTGCTCCTGGGCAGCGGCTCACCGGCGACGGCCGCCATGACCCGGTCGCTGAAGCCCGGCGTAGGCTGAACGCCGTCGACGCCGACCGTGCGCTCGATCAGGCGGGCGGTGCCCAGCGCAGCGGCGAGCTCAGCCGGGTCGGCCTGGCCGTCGGTCGCGTTCAACTCATCGGGCCGGATGGGCTGGGTCACTGGTCCAGCCCCAGGCCTGTGGCGGCGCTGCGCAGGCGGAGGAGCCCGCGTCGAAGGTGGGTCTTGATCGTGGCAACCGGCCGTCCTGTCTCCAGCGCGATTTCGGCCAGGGACAGGTCGCCGTAGAAGCGCAACAGGACGACTTCCCGGTAGGGATCGTCGAGGGTCTGCAGCGCTCGACGAAGCTCGACGGCGCGCTCAACCTGGAGCGAAGCATCGGCCGGGTCCTGGACGGCCGAGGCAAGCCGATCGGCCGGCCCGAATGAGCCGTCCTCGCCATCAAAGGAGATCGGATCGAGACGGATCACCGGACGGCGGCTGCTGGCCCGGCGCAGGGCAACCCGCACCGCGATCCGGCGCAGCCAGGCTCCGAAGGATCCCGTGGCCCGCCACGAATCCAGGGAACGGTAGGCAATCACGAAGGTCTCCTGGGCCGCATCCTCGGCGTCGTGGAGATCGCCGAGGATCCGATGGCAGGCGCGCACGGTGGATGCGGCCTCGCGATCGACCAGCACACGAAACGCGTCGCGGTCGCCGTCGAGGACGGCCTTGACGATCCGAAGCGCCTCATCGTCGCGAGGCGCTTCGGTGCGAGCGTCGCCGGTTGCGGCGCGATCGAAGGCGATGGCTGAGTCTCCGCTGCGGCGTTGTCGGTCACTGTACGAGCCAGGGTGAGGTTGCGGATCCCGGACGATCGGGTGGAGATCAGTCGTTGCCGCCCTGGTCGCCGGAACCGTCCTGGCCGTCCGTGGTCGGTTCGGCCGATTCCGACGGCTCAGGCTTGTGGGTAGACTCGGCCTTGTGGGTGGGCTCGGGCTTCTCGGTGGGCTCGGCGGTCTCGGTCGGCTCGGGCCTGTGGGTCGCCCTTGGCGTCTCTGACGGTTCAGGCGTCTCGCTCGGCTCGGCGGTCTCCGTTGGCTCGGCCGTTTCGCTCGGCTCGGCCGTTTCGGTGGGCTCGGCAGCTTCCGTGGGCTCGGCGGTCTCGGTCGGGGTGGCAATCACGACGGCATTGCCACCGGCTGGGTGGCTCGGAGTGATGACTCCCGTCGCCGCCAGGGCCACACCGGCTCCAACGAACAAGGCGATAGCGGCGGCGGCGGCGCCGCGCATCAGGCGGTCCTGCGAATGCATCTGGGCAATTCCTCTGGCTATCGAAGTTGGAGACCCATCCGGGCCGTCTACTCCGATGAGACAGAAGTACTGCCAAAGGTTTCAGGGGTGGTGCCAGGTGGCGCCGGAACGCGTGGCCACGCCTTACGACTCGGCCGGTGTGCCCTCGTCGTCGCGGATGACCTCGATCGGGCCGATCGCGGCAGCCTCAAGGTCGGCCAGGATCCGGCTGGCATCGCCGACCATCACGATCGCCGCCCGATCGGGATGAATCCGGGCCTGGGCGATCGACTGGACATCGGCGGCAGTGACTGCGTCGATCCGGGACCGGTAGGTCGCCAGCTCATCGTCGGGCAGGCCATGGACCACGATCCCGCCCAGGGCACCGACGACCGGACCGGGCGTCTCAAACCGCAACGGGAAGACACCGACCAGGAAGTCGCGCGCCGCGGCGAGCTCGGCTGCTTCGACCGGGGCCTCGCGGATCCGGTTCAGCTCGGCCAGGAGGTCGACCAGGGCCGGGACCGTGACTTCGGTGTTGACGGCCACCCGAGCCGAGAACGGGCCCGCTCCCCGGCGCGGATCGAAGCTGGCGGCAGCGCCGTACGTGTAGCCCTTCTCTTCGCGCAGCTTCATGTTCAGGCGCGAGTTGAACAGCCCACCCAGGATGGCGCTCATCACGCTCAGGCCGGCGTAGTTGTCGATCTGGCGAGGCACGCCGACGTGGCCCACCCGGATCTCGGTCTGGACCGAGCCCGGCCGGTCAAGGAGCTTGATCAGGACGGACTTGACCACCGGCGCGGAGGCAACTGGGCCGCCGATCGCCGAGGCGCCCGGGGCGGCCGTCCAGCCGCCGAAGAGTGACTCCGCGATCTCGAGCGGTCCACGACCGCCGGCTCCGTCGAGGTCGCCGGCAACGATCAGGGTCATCCGGGCCGGGTCGAAGCCGCGTCGCCAGGCGCTCGCCAGGTCGTCTGCCTGGAGCCCTTCCACCGTTCCGGCCAGGCCGCCCGACGGCTGGTGATAGGGCGAGCCGGCGTCGTAGATCGTCCCGATGAAGGCCTCGTCGACCCGTCGGCGCGGCTCGGCGCGAGCCTGGAGCAGGTCGTTCAGGCGTTCTTCGCGCAGGCGGTCAACCTCGCGGGGCGGGAAGGTCGGGTGGGCGGCCAGCTCGGCCATGAGCGCCAGCGCCGGCTCCAGCCGGGCCACCGGCACCTCGACGCTGACGGTGGAGGCGTCCCAGCCGGCATCGGCATGCAGCCCGGCCCCAAGACGTTCGGTGGCCTCGACCAGTGCGACGGCGTCGTACTGCTCGGTACCTTCGGACAGGGCCCGAGCCGCCAGGGCCGTTGCGCCGGCCACGGCCCGGGGATCGTCAGATGCCCCGTTGCGCAGGATGAGCGACGCGGTCACGAGCGGCCGGCCGGCCATCGGCGCGACGATCAGGCTCAACCCGTTCGACAGGCTGTGCCGCTGAAACGCCGGGAATTCGTAGGGGCGCGGCTGGCCGGGCGTGGGCCGGGTCGGGATCACCGTCGTCTCGCTCATGCGGCGGTCTCCTCGGGACCGGCGGGTGTGGCCGGCAGGTAGGTCATCACGAGCCGGTTGTCGGCCCGGAACACCGCGGCCGCAACGGCCTGGATGTCGGCCGGCGTCACCGCCAGGTAGCGGGCCAGCATCGTGTCGATGAGGGCCGGGTCGTCGAACAGAGTGGCATTCATGGCCAGCCGATCGGCCCGCTCCTCAACCCGGCTCAGGGCACCCAGCTCCTCGGTCTCGATCAGGGCCTTCGCCCGGGCCAGCTCATCGTCGGTGACCGGTTCATAGGTCAGCCGCTCGAGCTCCTCCAGGTAGGCCGCCTCGACCTGCTCCAGTGCAACGCCGGGCCGGGCGGTCACCCAACCCGAGGCCATCGAGCCACCACCGACGAAGCCCAGCACGAAGGCCACCACGTCCTGGGCGATCTGATCGTCCCGGACCAGGCGCCGGTCGAGCCGGCTGCCCTTGCCTCCGGCCAGGATCTGCATCGCGACTTCAAGGGCGTCCAGGCGGTGGTCACCCAGCACCGGCGCCCGAAACCCGAAATAGATCCGGGGCAGGGGCACCTGGTCGACGACGGTCTCGCGAATCTCCCCACCCAGGGTGGGCGGCAGGCTCATGTCGCCAACCGGCGGGATCGACGGGTTGGCCGGGATGCCCCCGAAGTAGCGCTCGGTCCAGGCTTTGGCCTGGGCCGGATCGACATCGCCGACGATCGCCAGGACCGCGTTGTTCGGGGCGTAGTAGGTCCGGAAGAATGCCGCCACGTCCTCGAGCGACGCCGCATCCAGGTCGGCCATCGAACCGATCGTGGGGTGGTGATAAGGGTGGCCGGCGGGGTACAGGTGCGCCTGGAGCTTCTCCGACCAGCTGCCATACGGCCGGTTGTCGTACGTCGAGCGCTTCTCGTTCTTGACCACTTCGCGCTGGTTGTCCAGGTTGTCCTGGCTCAGGGCGTCGAGCAGCGTGCCCATCCGATCGGCTTCCAGCCACAGGGCCAGCTCGAGCTGGTTGGACGGCAGGGTCTCGTAGTAGTTCGTGCGGTCGAGCCAGGTGGTGCCGTTGATCGTCCCGCCGGCAGCCTGGACCAGGGCGATGTGCTCGGCCTTCTTGACGTTGCGCGAACCTTGGAACATGACGTGCTCAAAAAGATGGGCGAAGCCCGTCTTGCCCTGGACCTCGTTCTTGGAGCCAACGGCGTACCAGATGTTGACCGCCACCACCGGCGCCAGGTGGTCCTCCGCGATGATCAGGCGCAGACCATTGGGCAGACGTTCGTCCGTGAACGCAACAGTGGGGTTGACCATAGCTTGAAGGGTACCGCACGACGGGCCCGACTTGACGCCAGGGGCATACGGCCGGCGCGCCGGCCGCCTACGATCAACACACATCGCTCGGGGCCTGTCGAACCCCGCCCCGCGCCGCCACCATTGCCAGGAGAAACGCCGTGCAATTTCGGACCATCCCGGGCACTCAAGGCTCACATACCATGCTGGTCGCGATCGCCTTCCTCCTGAGCGCGTGCACGACGACGAGCGTTCCGGCGACATCCTCCACGCCTACCGCGGGGTCGACAGCGCCCGCCTCGTCTGGGGCTCCAGCGAGCCCTGCCGTCGCGTCTCTCGGGAGCGCTGGCATCCCGTCCAATGATTGCGCCCCGGTGACCGCTGCCGACGTCGAAGCGGCGTACGGTGGATCCTCCTCGCCCGGCAAGATCGACGAGAACGGACATTGCGCCTTTGACGTGTCCGGCAACATCCATGCCGGGCCGAACGCCGGGGTCCCAGGCGGGGTGGGCGTCTCGTTCAACGACCGATACACCACGTTTGCAGACGCAAAGGTGGTCTTCGGCGACGCCGTCACGAAGGTCGACGGTTTAGGGGCCGAGGCGTGGTGGGCACTCCAGACGGTGCACGTCAAGATCGCCGGAGGGGAGATGACGGTGATCGGCCTGTGGGTCGGCACCTTCGACAAGGCGATCATCAAGAAAGACACGATCACCCTGGCAAGGGCGATCCTCAGTCACCTCTGACTCCGGGCTGTGCCCCGATCACGAAGCCGAGAGGTCTCGACACGAGCGTGACATGCCAGCCCTGACTGCACTCGGGGCCAGGATGGACCGCAGGCGGTTCCTGGCCCTGCTTGGTTCGCTGATGGCAGCTGGCGCACTCGCCGGATGCGCCAACCAGGTTCCTTTGCCCAGCCTGCTCGCGACCCCAGGTTCGCCCGAGCCCAGCCATGGGCCGCTCGGCAGCTACGAGATGCTCCGTCGCCTCCAGGCAATCATCCGCACGAGCCCGGATCACCTCGGCGCCCTCGCCACGAAGGCTGTTGCCAGCAACGACCCGGTCGCGATCGTACGCTTTGTCCAGGAGCACATTGCCGTGCTGCCCGCCACTTCGAGCGGTGCAGATCCCACCACCGACGTCCGCTGGGGCTACCGCGGGGCCCTCCGGGCGGGAGCGGGCACCCTGCGCGAGCGTGCGGACCTGATTCTCGACCTCCTCCACCAGGCCGGGATCGAGGGCAGGGTCGTTGCCATCCCGCGGCCCTCGACCTACACGGCCGCTGGCCGCGAGGCCCCGACCTTTGCGCCGGATGCCGCCGCCCTCGCGACGCTCTGGGATCCAGTCAATCCCACCCATCCACCGATCGGTCAGGCGGCCGACAGCGCCGGACCAACGGCCGACTCGACGGCCGAACGACTGCTAGCCGCCCTGCCGACCGAGTTGCGGAGCGCGCAGCTCACGGCACCCGGGCTGCCTGAGCGGGTCCCAGCGATCGAGTTCCAGCAGGACGGGACGACCCGCTGGGCCGTGGGGCTGGGGGGCGATCCGCTGCTAACCGCCAAGCCAGACGGTCTTCTGGCTGCCTCCGACACCGTCGTCCCACGGGTGTCGGTAGCCGTCTCGGTCGCCTTCAACCCGCCGGCCGGCGCAACGATTGACCGGACGGTCCTGCATGAGGTCCTGCGGGGCGAGTGGCCGGCGGACCAGGTCGCCGGCCGCCAACTCGTCCTGGGCTTCGCCGTCCCGGGGTCGCCAGTCGCCGCCCTCCAGCAGGACCACACGACGGCCCCGATCCGCCAACCGGTCCTTCGGCTCGTCTCGAGCGAGCCGCTGGGCGGCGCCGTCCCGATCGTGCTGGGCACGTACATCAGCACTGCCGGGGGTATGGTCCAGCCATCTGCCGGCGATCCGAGCCTGGTGATCGGGCCGCTTGGGCCTCTCCTGTCCCCCGCGGCGGCCGGGACGCGTGGGGCATTTGTCGCCGACCTCGATGGCACGATCAGCTCGGCCAGGTTTCCTGAGGTCGAGTTGCAGATTCGCGCCCTGAAGTCAGATGGCGGCGCGGTCGCCGGCCTGGCCGTGGGCGACTTCACGGTCACCGAGAATGGCGCCGCCCAGTCAGTAACCGTGGTCGCCAACTCCGCCCCCGTCGAAAACCGCGTTCTGATCGTGTACGACACGAGCGGAAGCGTCGCCGACTACTGGTCGAGCCCAGCTCGCCGGATGGCATTCGAGGCGACCCTCGCCAAGGCGCTTGTCGCCGCGGCCGCAGCGCACCCGTTCGTGGTCCAGGTCATCGGCGTCGGCGACGAAACCCGCGACGACCAATGGGCCAACCCGGACCCGACGGTGATCGGTGCCGCCCTCACTGCGGCAGCCTCGAACTCGGACGTCTGGCTCACCCTTGGCCGGTCCGTCCCGGCGTCAGGGGCAGCCGTGGTCCTCTTTGTCAGCGACAACCGGGCGCTCGACCTCCCCGCCGACATCCCTCGCTTCCGCCAGGCGCTTCGAGCGTCAGGCGCGGTCGTGGCCTGCCTGCCCGTCGGCGTGGTCGACGCGGCCAGTACCAAGCTGATCGCGGCCGACGGAGGCGGTCCGATACTGGACGCCAAGGCGCCCGATCTGGCGGCCAGACTGGCCACGTTCATCGGTGATCGGGTCGCAGCCGCCGGCGCCACCAACTACCGCCTGCGCTACCAGGCGCCCGCTGGCGGACCGCCCAGCCGCGCGGTCAGCGTTGCGATCGGTGGCTCGGCTGCGGCCGCCCTCCATCTGTCGTACACCGTCCCGGCCGAAGCCGACCGGGCCGCCCCCAGCGGCATCGCCGGGGTCTACCTTACGATCCGGGTGGGCGATCACGAGAGTCGGCGTCGCCTCGGCGGTGTGCGCGTCTCCGCTCGCGACATCCCGGCCGACACCGCCGACGCGACTGCCATCACCGAGGCGACGGCCGCGCTCAACGGGATCCATACGATCAGCTTCGAACCGGCGTCCTCTACTACCGCCCACCTCCTCGACGACCTGATCGGCGCCGCCCTGACGGCTGAGCCGGTGGAGGCAGCCTGGGCCAACGGACCTGCGGCGATCGTCGCGGCCGGCGCGAATTGGCGGCGTGCCTCGGCGACTCTCGCCTGGCTGGCCGATGCCGTGCCGCGCGGATCGGGCTCGGCGACCGTGCCCGACGGGCTCCGCGTGACCGTCCTGACCGACCAGGTTGAACCGGCCGGCCTGGTCCAGCGATCGGATGTCGTGCCGGCCCTGAACCGGGCGATCGGGACCGCCTCCGACCCGACGGCAGCCTTCCGGGCGGCGCTGCGCGCGACGATCGGGGCGAGCATCCGCGAGTCGGAGGTCTTCGGAACGAGCGCCGTCGGCCAACTCGAAGGTGCCGAACTCGTGGTCATTCCCGAATCGGCTTCTGTCGACGTGGTCGCCGCGTGGAGCCCGGCACAGCGCGCCCGTCTCGCCCCGATGGTCGACGAATACGCCGACTTCCATCGACTCCTGCCGGCTTCGGGCGACATCGCAGCGATGTGGGTGGTCGATCCCGTGACGGGCTCGACCACGGCCGTCGGCGCGGACGGCCGGGGTAGCGGGACCGCCCTGCCCGATTGTCTGACCCCAAGCGGCGGCGGCCAGGCGCTTGAGTTCGTCACGGTCTCGATTGCTCTGATCTCGGCGGCCTGCCTGGCCGTGGGGGCCGACCCGAGCATTGGCTGCGTCGGCGCTGATGTCTTCGGCGCGGTGTCGGCCGGCCTGGCCGCCTTCACCGCGCCGCCGGATATCCCAGGATCGGCGTTCGGGGCGTTCTCCTACGGTGCTGGCCTGGCCGCGGCAAACTTGGGATCCGCCGCCGGTCGCACGATCATCTCCGTTCTCCTGTTGATCGCGGGATTGCTGGTCGGGGGCAAATGCTGAGGGACCGCGCGTGACGGGATTCTCGCGCGCCGCCCCTCAGGACCGTGCCGGAGCCGGCTCGCGGCTCGGTACCCACTCGCCCAGTGAGCGGACCTCGGCAATTCGGCCGGCAACCGCTGGATCCAGGGCTTCGGCAGCTGCCACGGCCGTCTCGATCGCGGTCAGGCACAGGATCCCCTCGGCCGTGGCCGCCAGCCGAATCTCGACTGCGTCGCGCAGCGCGCCCGACTGGGGCGTGGGCGTGTTGACGACCAGGCGGACCTCGCCCGAACCGATCAGCTCCAGGATCGGCACCCCGTTGCCTACGTCAGGGATGGCCGTCGTGGCCGTCTTGGCCACGAGGCGCGAGTCGTAGCCCAGGCCGGCCAGGGCCAGGGCTGTCCCGGCCGTCGCGCACAGCTCGAAGCCGGCCCGGCTGAGGGCAGCGGCCAGCCGGCCAAGGAGGGCCTTGTCCCGGTCCGCGATCGACAGGAGGGCCAGCGAACGGCGGCCGCCGGGAACCGGCCGGGGCGGTACGAGGGACGCCGCGACGAGGGCCTTGGCCAGGGCCACCGCGGGGTCGCGGTGGATCCCGATGACCTCGCCGGTCGATTGCATGCCCGGCCCCACGGACGGGTCCACGCCGCGCAGCTTGGCCGTTGAAAAGGCCGGCGCCTTGACCGCCACGAGGTCCGGTTCAGGCAGGAGGCCGCCCGGCCAGCCGAGCTCGCTGAGGGTGGCCCCGAGGGCGATCCGGACGGCCAGCTCGACCATCGGCACCCCGGTCACCTTGGACAGGAAGGGCACGGTCCGCGACGCCCGGGGATTGACCTCGATCAGATAGACCCCGTCATCGCGCACGATGAACTGGGCATTGACCAGGCCGCGCACCCCAAGGGCCAGGACAATCCGCTCCATCGTGGCCACGATCAGGCCCTGGTCGCCCGGGCTGACGGTCTGCGGCGGGAACACTCCCACTGAGTCGCCCGAGTGGACGCCCGCCCGCTCAACGTGCTCGAGCAGGCCCGGGATGAGCACGTCGGTCCCGTCGCTGATCGCGTCGACGTCCACCTCCACCCCCTCGAGGTAGCGGTCGATCCGGACCGGGCGATCGGGATCGACGATCGTGGCCACCGCCAACTGTCGGACGAGGTCCGCCGGCGAGTAGGCAAAGTCGATGGCCAGGCCGCCGATCACGAAGCTCGGCCGGACGATGACCGGGTAGCCGATCCGCTCGGCGAGGGTCAGCGCCTCCTCGGCGCTGTGGGCCATCCCACCTTCCGGCTGGGGGATCCCCAGCCGATCGAGCAGGGCCGAAAACCTGGTCCGATCCTCGGACTGGTCGATCGCCTCGAGATCGGCCCCGAGGAGGGTCACTCCGGCGGCCGCCAATGGCCCGGCCAGGTTGAGCGGTGTCTGGCCACCGAACTGGACGAACGCCGGCAGGAGCTGCTCGCCTGGGCGTGTCTCCGCTTCGATCACGTTGAGGACCGATTCCGGGTCAAGTGGTTCGAAGTACAGCCGGCTGCTGGCGTCGAAATCAGTCGAAACGGTCTCCGGGTTCGAATTGATCATGACCGCGTTCCAGCCCAGCCGGCGCAGTGTGTCGGCCGCCTGGACGGCGCAGTAGTCGAACTCGATCCCCTGCCCGATCCGAACGGGGCCCGAACCGATGACCAGGGCCGCCGGGCGCTGGATGGGCGGCGCCTCGACCGGTGAGCCGGCCGCCGCATACGTGGAGTAGAAGTAAGGCGTCTCGGCGGCGAACTCGGCCGCACAGGTATCGACCATCGCAAAGCCGGGCTGGAGGCCAACCGCCCGGCGGGCCTGGCGGATCGCCTCCTGGCCCACGGAGGCCAGGGTGGCCAGCTCGCGATCACCGAAGCCGGCTCGCTTGACCGTTGCCAGCAGGCGCATCGCCGGCTCGTCGGTGGGGTCCACCAGGCGCGGGCCGGTCTCGCTGACACTCCGCTCGAGGGCCACGGCTCGGCCGAACTCGGCCAGGAACCATGACGCTATGCCAGTGGCTGCCCCGATCGTCGCCTCGGGCACGCCCCGCCGGAGCAGGGCCAGGACCCGCCACAAGCGGGTGTCGGATGGGGCGAGGA
>JBBRIV010000069.1:0-11996 GCA_038220425.1 Candidatus Limnocylindrales bacterium | reverse complement strand
GATCGCCAGCTGGAACAGACCCTGGAACCAGGCCTCGGGCAGGATCCGGAACGGAATGAGGGCATCGGCGAAGGCCGGCGAATACAGGAAGACCTGGTGGGTGGCGGCCGTTGCCCAGTCGGCTGAGTAGAGCGCCCCTGGTGTCGCTTCGTAGTACACCGCGGCGTCGATCGCGGACGGCGACAGGCGCAGGATCTGGACAGCGGCAATCGCCAGCCCGACCGCGAAGGCGGCCGCCATCGCCCGGTTACCCGGTGTCAGCAGGCTGGCCCAGCGGCGCACGGCCGGGGACGCAAAGGGGCCGGCGCCGAGCGCGCGCTGGAGTTCAGAGATCGCCACGAGACCACCATCGGACCGGCACTGCCAGCCGTCAAGCCGGGGACGACCGTACGCATGGGTGGTGGCGACAGGGACCTATGGCGTGCGATGCTGCCGCGAATGTTGACAGCACGCACCGGCCAGACCGGCGTCCAGACGGCCACTCCCAGGGTGAATCCGCGGGTCAATCCGCGGATCTTCGCGGTGGCCGCGATGAACGCCATCCTGGGGATCGTGGTTGGCGTGGTGATCTTCCCGATTGCCTGGTCCGCCGACGCCGACCGCAACCTTGCCGCAGGTCACGCGCTGGCCGCGGGCACGTTCGGGCAGGACCCAACCTACCTCTACGCACCACTGGCAGCGGCCCTGACTGTGCCCATTGCCCTGGCCCTGCCCTACGGCATCGCCGTTGGCGCTTGGCTGGTCGCCCGCCTCGCCGTCCTGCTGGGCGGGCTCGCCCGCCAGACCCGGGGCATGTCCACGCCGGACCGGATCCTGCTCGCGGTCGCCGCGATCAGCTTCGTGCCGACCATGTACGACCTGCTCCTGGGCAATGTCTCGATCCTGATCGCCGCCGTGGTCGCTGTCGTGGCCTGGTCCGACGACGGCTATCTGCCGGGGCTGCCCATGGGCCTGCTCCTGGCGACGATCCCCAAACCTGCCCTGATCCCGGTCCTGATCTGGATGCTCGTCTTCCGCCGCCGGGCGCTCCTGTCGGCCGTGGGTTCCGCTGCGTTGCTGTCAGGGATCGCGCTCGTCGTCCTGGGCGGAGCAACCTATGGGGACTGGCTGCAGACCCTCCTCCACCCCTACTACCTGGGCACCCAGCAGCTGGGCAACATGGCCCTGGGGGCGCTCCTGCCGCCAGTCCTGTCGTGGCCGCTGACGGCCCTGACCGTGGTCGCGACCATCGTCGCCCTGCGCCGGGGTGAGACCCCCGGGTTCATCGCCTGCCTGTGTGCCGGGCTGCTCATCGCGCCTTACACGATGGCCTACGGAGCCGTTCTGCTCCTGCTGGCCGTGGTTCCCCTGGCCCGGGTGGCGCCGGCTCGAACGTTCGTCCTGGCGATCACCGGGTCGCTCGGCGTCATCATTTTTCTGCCACTGTGGATCAGCGCAATCTTCCTCACGACCCTGGCCGTACCACGCCCGGCCTGGGCCGGACTGCACAAAGGAGCCGCCACTTGACTCGCCGCTGGCCTGTCCTGGCCATCTTCATCCTGTCCGGCGCCGCCGGCCTCATCTACGAGGTCGTGTGGGCTCGTCAGCTCGTCCTGGTCTTCGGGAATACCACCCAGGCCGTCTCGGCGATCCTGACCGGATTCTTCGGCGGCATTGCCATCGGCAGCGTCGTCGGCGGCCGGATTGCCGACCGGGCTCGACGCCCGCTCCGGATGTACGGACTGCTCGAGCTGATCCTGGTCGTGATCGTGCTCATGACGCCGGTCACCTTCCGGCTCCTGCACGATGTGTATCGAGGCGTGTTCAACGGCCTCGAGACGCAGCCCCAGGTGTTGGCCCTGATCCGTTTTGGGCTGTCCCTGCTGGCCCTGGGCCCCGCCACGATCCTGATGGGCGCGACGCTGCCGACCCTGACCCGGCACCTCTCACGCGATCCCGCCAACCTGAGCTCGTCGTTTGGACGGCTGTACGCGGCGAACACCTTCGGGGCGATCATCGGGACGATCGCGGCCGGTTTCATCCTGATCGAGCTGGTGGGCCTGACCGGCACCCTGTTCGTTGGC
Organism: Candidatus Limnocylindrales bacterium; assembly: GCA_038220425.1. Lineage (GTDB taxonomy): Bacteria > Chloroflexota > Limnocylindria > Limnocylindrales > CSP1-4 > Palsa-1033. The sequence goes on along the minus strand of JBBRIV010000069.1, from coordinate 9,933 downwards.
GCAACCTGCACGGCGATCGCCGGGGTTGGCGCCCTGATCCTGGATCGGACGCGACCGGCCGTTCTCGGTGCTCCGGTTGCTCCTGCCGAAGCTCCGGCCGCCAGCTCAACTCCGGCTGCCGACCGGCCTCGACCGCGCCTGCGGCTGGCCCTGATCGTGGCCTACGTGTCGGGCCTGACGTCGCTTGGGTACCAGGTCCTGTGGACTCGTCTGCTGGCCTCGGGTACCGGTGACTCGACCTATGTCTTCACCACGATCCTGACGATCTTTCTGATCGGCCTGGCCCTGGGTGCCGTGGCATTCAACATCTATCGGCCCCGGATCAAGACGATCAACCTGCTGGCCCTGGGCCAGGTCATGATCGCGGTCCTGGTCTTCGTCGGCATGATCGCCCTGGTCAGCCGAGGTGGGACCGGCGGCTACCTTCACCTGGCCGGCAACTTCCGGATCCTGTTCAGCAACTTCGCCCTGCCGGTCGCCGTCGTCGTGCTGCCAGCCACGTTCGTGATGGGCCTGACCTTCCCAGCCGCCTCGGCCCTGATCGCCGATCCCGATGGCCACGTTGGCTCGAATGCCGGCCTGCTCCTGTCGGCCAACACGTTGGGGGCCATCTCGGGCACGTTCCTGATCCCGTTCGTGGTGATCCCACTGGTCGGCTCACCGGTCGCGATCGGCCTGATCGCCCTGGTCAACGCGGGGATGGGTATCGCCCTGGCCTTCGGCGGCCGGATCCAGGAGCGCCTGCCGCGTTCGGTGACCGGTGGCGCAGCCGTAATCACCTCTGCGGTGCTGGTTGTGACCTTGGCCGTCGGCGGATTCTTTGTCGATCCGAACACCTACCTGATCCGGAACAGCGGTGGCACGGTGTATGCATCAAAGGAAGACGACATCGCGTCCGTCCAGGCCGGAGAGATTCAGGGGCGGCAGCAACTGTGGGTCACCGGCACTTCCATGACGGCTTTGACCGTCGACGTCAAGCTGATGCCCATTCTCCCCCTGATCCTGCGGCCCGCCTCGAAAACGGATCTCACGGTTGCCTTCGGCATGGGTTCGGCCTGGCGAGCCGGGCTCAACGCCGGGCTGACGACGACGGCCGTTGAGCTGGTGCCGTCCGTGCCTGACATGTTCGGCTTCTTCTATCCGGACGCCGCCCAGGTGGAGGCAAACCCGAAGGGCAACATCATTATCGCCGACGGTCGCAACCACGTGGAGCTGACCGACCAGACGTACGACTTCATCGTGACCGACCCGCCGCCGCCGATCGAGACGGCCGGGGTCTCGGTCATCTCGTCGCTTGAGTACTACCAGGCCGCCCAGCGGCGGCTCAACCCGGGCGGCGTGATGATGCAATGGATCCCCTACGGCCAGACCCTCGACGAGTTCAAGGCCCATGTGCGCACCTACAGCTCGGTCTTCCCTTACGTGATCATCGCGTTCGGCCCCGGCAACAACGGCCTGTACATGCTGGGCGCCGACCAACCGATCAGCATCGATCCGGCCGCGATCCAGGACGTCCTGAGCCGGCCCGGGATCGTCACTGACCTGTCGTCGGCCGGGGACTCTCCCCAGCACGACCAGGCCGGCTGGGCGGCCCTCATTCCCACCCTCATCTGGATCCAGGGTGCCCAGGTCAAGAATTTCGGGGGCAGCGGGCAGCTGATCACCGACGATCATCCATTGCCCGAGTACTTCCTCTTGCGCCACCTGTTCGGGGCGAAATCCCCGCAGGTCAGCCGGAAGCTCCTGCAGTCGCTGCCCACGCCCTGACCAGCCGATGCCGCCCAGCAGCCTGACCATCGTCCTGCCCGCGTACAACGAGGAAGACCGCCTCGGCTCGGCGCTGGACGAGCTGTTCGGCTACCTCCGGCGGCGGGGTGGTGCGGCCCGTGACGGGGCGGTCGGGTCGGCAGCGCTGCCGCCCGACATCCGGGTCATGGTTGTCGACGATGGCAGCTCGGACGGGACGGCGGCCCTCGTCCAGGCCCGACCCGAGCTGATCAATCCACCTGCAGGGATCCGGTTGGACCTGCTGAGCGTGCCCCATGGCGGCAAGGGCGCCGCCGTCCGGGCCGGGATGCTGGCCGCCGATTCGGACCTGGTCGTCTTCGCCGATGCGGACATGGCCACCCCGCCCGATCAGCTGCCCCCGCTGGTGGCGGCCCTGGTCGATCATGACGTTGCCCTGGGCAGCCGGATCCAGCCCGACGGCCGGGACATGCGCCGGACCCAGCCCGGCTACCGGCGGATGCTGGGACGGGCCTTCCACGTGCTCGCCTCGATCTGGGTGATCGGGCCCGTCAAGGACACCCAGTGTGGGTTCAAGGGCTTCACCCGGGTTGCCGCCCAGGACCTGTTCAGTCGCCAGAAGGTCACCAGCATCGTGTTCGACGTGGAGCTCATCCACCTCGCCCGGCGGCGCGGTTACCGCATGGCGATCGTGCCCATCCAGTGGTCGGACAAGCGCGGCTCGCGGATGCGCGCCCGGCCGCGCCTGGCCCTCGAGGTCGCCTGGGACCTGTTCCGGATCCCGCTCCTCCACCGGCGTGGCTGAGCGGTCGAGCGTCCCGTTCTGGCTGCCGATCGCCGCGATCTCGAGCCTGGTTGTCATCGTCGGCCTGGTCCTGCTCAGCGCGAGCAGTGCCGGTACGCTGGGCTACGACTATCACGCCTATGCCAACGCGGCCGACCGGCTGATCCACGGCCGGCCGCTGTACGACCCGGCAGTCAACGTGGCCGGCGGCTTCGCGATCTACCTGTACCCCCCGCCGTTCGTGGCCCTGGCCCTGCCCTTTGCCCTGCTCCCGGCGTCGATCGCGCCGGTCGCCTGGATCGCCGCGATGCTCGGCACGTTCCTGGTCGGCGTGGCCCTCCTGCCGGTCCGACGCGAGGTGGCCTGGGCGATCGTCCTGCTGGGCGGCCTGTCCTGGCCGCTCGCCTATTCACTCAAGCTGGGCCAGGTAGGACCGCTCCTGTTCCTGCTCTTTGCCGCGGGCTGGCGCTGGCTGGACCGGCCGGGGCGCCTGGGGCTGATGATCGCCCTGGGCACGATCGTCAAGGTCCAGCCGGCGATCCTGCTGGTGTGGGCCGGCCTGACCAGGCGCTGGCAGGCGGTTGGAGTGGCCCTGCTCGTTGGGCTGGTGGCAGCCCTGCTGGCCACGCTGCTGACCGGACTGACCACCTGGTCCGACTACGTGGAGCTGCTCCGACGGGTGAGCGCGCCGGTCACCACGGCTCACAACTTCACGCCGGGGGCGGTCGCCTACCAGCTGGGTGCGTCGGAGGCAGCTGCCGGTGCGATCCAGCTGGCCGTCACGGTCGGGGTCCTGCTGGTTACTGTATGGGCGGCGCTTCGGACGCCGGCGGAGGTCGGCTACCTGACGGCCGTCATCGCCAGCCAGTTGCTGTCACCCCTGCTCTGGGATCATTACGCGATGCTCCTCCTCCTGCCCGTTGCCTGGCTGCTCGAACGGCGGCGCTGGTGGGCGGCCCTGATCCCGCTGGCGACGGCCACCCCCATCGTCCTGCTGGGGATCGTCCCGGCGGCAGTCTACCCGGTCGTGTTCGGCCTGGGCCTGCTGGGTCCGGCGCTGACCGCCGTGCGCAGCCCCGAATGAACGACCGTCCCGCCGCCCAGCCGGGCTTCTTCGGGGCACGACCCACCGGGCTGAGCCAGGCCTCGTCGCGGGGACCACTGGTGGCGGCGGTCATGATGATCGTGGGCTTCGCGATCTTCTGGGCCTCGAACCATGCCTTCGATGCCGGCCGCGGCGACTTCTTCTTCCTGGCCGACGCCTTCCTGCACGGCCGGACGTGGCTGTCCTTCGCCCTGGGGCCCTACGACAACGTCGTGATCGACGGCCGGGTCTACGTCCCCTTTGGGCCCTTCCCGGCGATCGTCCTGGTTCCGCTGGTGGCCCTCCTGGGACCCGACCAGGCCGACCGGATCCAGCCGGTGGTCAATGCCGCGATCGCCGCGCTCGACCTGGGACTGGCCTGGTGGCTGGCCGCCCGGCTGGGCGTGGTCAAGTTGATGGATCGGACCTGGCTGGTGATCCTGCTGGGGTTCAGCACCCAGATCTGGTGGGTCAACACCCGGGGCGGGGTGTGGCACACCGGTCACCTGATGGCTGTGGGCCTGACCCTGATGGTCCTGATCGAGCTCTCTGGCCGGCGCCGCCCGATCCTGATCGGGCTGCTCGGCGGGGCGGCCTTCCTGACCCGCGCGCCGCTTCTCTTTGCCCTGCCCGTCTACGCCCTGATGCTGGCCCCGATCGATGCGGCCCTGGCCGCCAGTCGCTCCACGGTCCATCGCTGGCGGCCGGTGATCATGGACTGGCTGTACTTGTCCGTGGGCTTCCTGCCGCTGGCCGCCTTCTACCTGTGGTACAACGCGGCGCGCTTCGGCTCGCCGCTCGAATCGGGTTACGCCCTGGCCAGCCTGCCCGACTGGCTGATCGCCCTGCGCAACCAGGGCCTGTTCTCGATCAGCCACCTGGGCACGAACTTCGACTACCTGTTCCTGCATACGCCCACCCAGATTCCGGACTTCCCGTTCTTCCGGCCGGACGGCCTGGGCTTGTCGATCCTGATCACCAGCCCGGGCCTGTTGTGGGCCATCCGGGCGCCCTGGACCAGCCGCCGAAGCTGGCTGCTGCTGGCCGCGCTGGTCGTGACCCTCGTGCCCAACCTGCTCTACTACGGCGGAGGCTGGCTGCAGTACGGCTTCCGTTACGCCCTCGACGCGATCCCCTTCGCGTACGCCCTGTGCTGCATCGTGGCGGCTCGTCGTGGGATGGGATGGATCTGGCGGGGGGCCATCGCATTCGGGGTGGTGGTGGGCGCCGGCGGCGTCTGGTGGGCCTACCACCTGTAGGGCCGTGGAGCGCGCCAGCGTGGCCGTTGTCCGCGCAATGACCTTGCCCGACCTCGTGCTATTCTCGGCGGTGTGACCAGTCCCACGCTCACATCGGAGCCTGCCTGTCCGGGCGCCGCGAGCGACTCCCAGACGACCGCCGCGGCGAGCACCCCGAACCCTGAAGCGCACTACGTCGCGCTGAGCCAGCCCTTCGATTCGATTGCCCCGGCCACCTGGGATGCACTGGTCGCGGCCAATCCGTGGGCCGCGCCGTTCTCGAGCTGGGCCTTCCAGCGAGCCTGGTGGGACGCCTACGGCGCCAACGCCCATGACGAGACGGTGGTGATCCTGGCGGCCGATGCCGACGGCGTGCCCCTGGCCGGCAGCCAGCCGATTGGGATCGTGCCACTCATGCACCGCCACGAGGTGGAGCCGTCGGACCTGGCCGCCCACACCCGGATGCGCCTGTCGAGCGGGGTCGAGCTGACCGCCGTTCCCGCGAGCGCCACTGCGATCTTCTTCGGGGCCTCGTACCACGCCGACTACGCCACGCTCCTGGCAGCCCCGGAACACCTGGATGTTGTGGCCGGTGCCGTCGCCGCACACCTGGCTGCGCCGGACGGGCCGGCCTGGGACGTGGTCGACCTGCGCCGGTTGCGCTGTGGCGACCCGGCCGCCGAGGCCCTTGCGGCTGCCTTCGGACGGCGCGAGCAGGCCGGCGGCTGGACCCTCAACCTGGAGCGCGAAGACGTCTGCCCGGTGGTGACCCTGCCCGTCGGCGGCAGCTTCGACGACTTTCTGGCCGGGCTCGGTCGGACCGAGCGCCACGAGATCCGGCGCAAGGTCCGCCGAGCAGAGGCCGTTGGCCCGGTCCGGCTGACTCGCTCGATTGACCCACTGGCCGACCTGCCCGCGTTCATCGAGCTGCACCAGAAGCGCTGGGGCACCGAGGGCCTCTTCCCGGACACGCCCGGCGGGGCGATGAGCCGGGTCTTCTTTCGACGCCTGTTCGAGCTGCTCGGCCCGGACGGTCCGCTGGTCCTGTCGTTCCTGTCAGTGGGCGAGCGGCGGATCGGGGCCGGTGTCCACCTGGAGGCCGGCCGCTCACTGCTGTACTACAACGCCGGGATCGATCCCGATGCGCGCGAGCTCAGCCCTGGCGTGCTGATGGTCGCGAGCTACGTCCAGGCAGCGCTGGGCGGCGGGTTCCAGCGGATGGATTTCCTGCGCGGCGACGAACCCTACAAATACGAATGGGGCGCCCTCGATGAGCCAATCCAGCGCCTGCTCATCCGTCGGAGCGTGGGCTGATGGGCAGCCTGCCCGTGGGCACCGATCCGTGCCTTGAGCCGCTCGAGCGAGCGCCCGTGGCCGGCGGCCGGGTGCGGGTCGTGGAGGTCCTGGCCACGGGCACCAACGGCGGCGCCCAGGAACACCTCTTCTCGCTGCTCAGCCGGCTCGATCGGAGCCGCTACGACGCCAGCGTCATCTCGCTGTCCGGCGGCAGCGCCGTGCGCAAGCTGCAGCGGGCGGGCTTTCCCGTGACGGTGGTGGAGGAGCCCGACGACGCGATCGCCACCGGTGTCCTGGCGACCCTGCTGGCCGACATCAATCCGGATGTGATCCACGACCACATGTACCGGGCCGAGCTCGTCGGCACCCGGGCGGCGATCGCCCTGGGACTGGCCGGCCATCGCCGGCCGTACGTGGTTTCGACCGTCCATTCCAGCCGGATTCGCTCGGACGAGGACCGCCGCGAGCTCCAGATCCTGACCCCCCAGATCGACCGCCTGATCGCCGTTTCGAAGGCGATCGAAGCCAAGATCCAGGATGAGGGCCGGAGCGGTGCCCCGGTCAGCCTGATCTACAACGGGGTGGACCTGGCCCGCTACGACCACACCGACCCGTGTTGCACGTTCCGCGAGCAGTACGGGATCGAGCCCGATTCGGTCGTGGTCGGCGTGGTCGCCCGGCTCGAACCGGAGAAGGGCCACCCGACCCTGCTCGAGGCCTGGCCGGCCGTCCTGCGGGCCGTGCCCAACGCCACCCTGCTGGTGGTCGGCGAGGGCAGCCGGCATGCCGAGCTGGAGCGCCAGGCGGCCATCCTTCGGATCGCCCATCGGGTGGTCTTCACCGGCCGGCGCGACGACGTGCCCGAGGTGACGGCCGCCCTGGACGTGGCTGTCCTGCCCTCCTATCGCGAGGCCCAGGGCCTGTCGATCCTGGAAGCCATGGCGCTCAGCCGGCCGGTCGTGGCCAGCCGGGTTGGCGGGATCCCCGAAGTGATCGAGGACGGGGTGTCGGGCCTGCTCGTGCCGCCCCATGATCCGGCCGCCCTCGCCGCCGCGATCGTGCGCCTCCTGACCGACCATCCGTATGCCGACATGATCGGCCGGGCCGGCCACGACGTCGTCCACGAGCGCTTCTGCATCGAGCTGATGGTTCGGGCGGTCGAGACCGTCTACGACGAGGGCGCGCGCGCGGTCCGGATCAGCGGGGCCGTGGCTTCGTAGGACGATCGGGGGATCGGCCGCTACCCGCAGCCGGGTAGGATCGGCGGGATGACAAACGCGTCCCAGCGGTGAGGTTCCCGCGCCTGACCTTTCCCCAGCTGTGGGTGGCCCTGGCCCTGCTCCTGCCGGTCCTCGCCGCGCTGCTGGCGACCCTGTCGGCGGTGGACCTGGCCTATCACGTCCGGGCCGGCGGCCTGATCCTGGACCAGGGCGCGGTCCTGCGCACCGACCCATTCACCTTCACCACGGCCGGCGGACCGTGGCTCGACGAACAGTGGGGCGCCCAGCTCCTCCTCGCGCTGGGTTACCGGGCCGGCGGCTGGGCCCTCCTGGAGATCCTCCGGGCGATCCTCGTGGCGGTGGTCATCGGGTTCGTCTTCGTGGCCTGCCGGCGCCAGGCCGTCGGCCTGCGGGTGGCGGCCTGGCTGGCGATCGGCTCGTTCCTGCTGGCGGCAGCCGCGATGGGCCTTCGGCCACAGCTCTTCGGGATGGTCCTGTTCGCCGCGACCCTGGCCATCCTGGCCGGGCGCCACGACACGTCGGGCCGGGTCCGCTGGACGGTCTGGCTGATCCCGTTGCTCGTCTTTCCCTGGGCCAGCCTCCACGGCAGCTTCATCTTCGCGCCGGTCGCCGTCGGAGTGGCCTGGCTGGAGGACATCCTCGCTCGGCGGCCCGGAGCAATGCGCCTGGTCGCCGTGGGCGTCGTCGCAGTCCTGGCCTCGCTGGTCAATCCATTTGGGCCGGGGGTCTGGTCGTACGCGATCGGGCTGACCACCAACCCCACGATCCGCCGGCTGATCACCGAATGGCAGCCAACAGCGCTGTTATCGGCGAATGGCCTGCTGCTGTACGGCTCGATGGTCGTCTTCGGCATCCTGGTCGGGCTGACCCTGCGCCGAGGACCGCGACCCATCCGGTGGCGGCGGGTGGGGCCGACGCTGCTCTGGCTGGTGTTCCTTGGCTTGGTCGCCGTGTCGGCCGAGCGGGGCATTGCCTGGTGGGCGCTGGCGGCCCCGGTTGGCGTGGCCGGCATCCTGGGATCCCGCGAGCCAGTTGTCGCAGCCAACTCTAGCGAGCCTGCCGCGAAAGCCCCCCGGGCGGAGCGCCCGGCGGCCCTCAATGGCGCGATCGTGGTCGTCCTGGTGCTGGTCGGGCTCATCCTCCTGCCAACCTGGCGGGGCGGGACGGCGCTCGAAGGCCCGACCGGACTGCTGACCGATGCCCCACCAGGAATCACCACGGCCCTCCTCGCCCGAGTCGGCCCAACCGATCGGATCTGGAATGCCCAGATGTGGGGCTCGTGGCTGGAGTTTGCCCTGCCCGGCGTGCCCATCGCGGTTGACTCGCGGATCGAAGTGATCCCCGCGCAGGCCTGGGATGACCACGTCGCCCTGTCCGGCGGCTCGGCCGACTGGCAGGCGATTCTCGATCGCTGGAAGGTGACCGTGGTCGTGGCCAGCCGGACCGAGCAGGCCGCCCTGATCCCGCTGCTGCGTGCGTCGCCGGCCTGGACGATCCTCCACGAGGACACCGATGGCGTGGTCTTCGTGCGGCGCTGAGACGCGACCGTGAACGCCCGCCTGCGCAGCTACCTGCGCGCTCCCACCCTGCCGCGCGATCCGGCCGTCATCCTCCGGCTGGTGTCGGTGGCCATGACCGCCCTGGGCCTGGCCCTGGCGATCTTCTTGTGGGTCCAGCTCCAGGGCGGCGGCAATCCGGCGGACGTCCACTTCTACTGGGCAGCCGACCCGAACAACCTGTACCCGCACCCCGAGCTGGCCGAGAACAACGGCTACAACTACTCGCCGGCGTTCGAGATCGTGGTCGGCTGGGGCCGCCACCTGCCGTTCGACGTGTTCGTCGGGATCTGGCGAGCCGTCTTGCTGCTGACCGTTGTCTGGCTGGCTGGGCCGTACACCGTGTTCGTCCTGTTCCTCGTGCCGGTCGCCTCGGAGGTCAATGCCGGCAATATCCAGATCCTGCTCGCCGCGGCGGTCGTGGCCGGCTTCCGCTGGCCGGCGACCTGGTCCTTCGTGCTCCTGACCAAGGTCACCCCCGGGATCGGCCTGCTGTGGTTCGCCCTGCGCCGCGAATGGCGCTCGCTGGCGATTGCCCTGGCGGTGACGGCTGTGATCGCCGCGATCTCCTTCATCGGGGCGCCCCAGCGCTGGTTCGACTGGCTGCACCTGATGACCGGTGGCCAGGCGCCGGCCCCATCGCCCTACTACTGGTCGTTCTGGCAGCGCCTGCCGATCGCCCTGGCCTTCGTCGCGCTGGGTGCCTGGCGAGGCTGGCGCTGGACCGTTCCGGTCGCCGCGACCTATGCCCTGCCCGTGTTCTACGTCATCAGCCCGGCAATGTTCCTGGGTGTCCTGCCGTTCGTGCGCACGGCCGGTGCGCGCTACCTGCTGCTGGCCGTGGATCGCCTGGTCAAGGCTCGACGGCCGGGTCCGCCCCAGCCGCCGCACCAGGAGCCGCTCCGGTCCTGACGATCGGAATGATGGCGATGAGCAGGGCGAACGCGTCAAGCCAGAGGGTGGGCAGGGCGATCGTGATCGCCACCAC